>DATAUY010000107.1:0-41047 GCA_036268025.1 Candidatus Sulfotelmatobacter sp.
GCGCATACCGGCGACGTAAAGAATGCAGGCCGCGATTCCAGCGCAGGCAATCGCCGTGCCCAGATCGGGCTGCAAGACGATCAGTCCCAGGAACACAAGCACCGGCGCGGCCGCTGGCAGCAGCGTATTGCGGACATCGTCCATCGCCTTGGCGCGGGTTTCGAGAAAATACGCGAGGAACAGAATCAGGACCGGCTTGGCCAGTTCCGAGGGCTGGAAGGAGAATCCTCCCGCGTGAATCCAGCGGTGCGTGTTGTGCGAGCGGTCGAGGAAGAAAACAGAGATCAGAAGCAGCGTGGTTACACCCATCAGCGAAAAGACAACCGCCGGATGCTTGTAGCGGCGATAGTCGATGCGCATGGTGACGACCATCGCCACCAGTCCGGCCACCGCGCAGATCAGTTGTTTGGAGAGGAAGGAATACGGGGAGCCGAATCGCTCACGCGAGATAACTGCCGACGCAGAAAACACCATTACCAGACCGACAAAAACCAGCAACATGGTGACGGTAAACAACCAGCGGTCGACACTCACGCGCTTCGCCATGGGAAATTCATTTCACCACGGAGTTGCGAAGCGGCACAGTGGAATTCTTGAATGTTTAGTTTTGGGTATTGATGGTTTTGGTACAGGCGATGGTCAGGGTTTACTGGCCAGTTGATCCACAACTTCCTTGAATAGTTTTCCCCGCTGCTCGTAGTTCTTGAACTGGTCGAAGCTGGCACAGGCCGGAGCGAGCAGGACAACGTCGCCGGGTTGCGCCACCGCATTTGCCTTGCGGATGGCGTTCTCAAGCGTGTCAGCGTGAACTACTTCAGGGCCCCCGTTTTTCGAAGAAACGATTTGTGATTCGATCTTGGCCGCGGCGGCTCCGATCGTATAGACGCACTTCACCCGTTCCCGCAGCAGGTTGTTCAGGACGGTATAGTCGCTGCCTTTATCCTTGCCGCCGAGAATCAAGTGGATGTTGGAAGGAAAAGACTCCAGCGCCTTAATCGTCGCGTCAACATTCGTGGCTTTGGAATCGTTGTAATAATCCACGCCATTGATCTTCGCCACGAATTCAAGCCGATGTTCGACGGCCTTGAAGTTGCGGACGGCCTCGCGGATTTTTTCCGGAGCGCAGCCCATTAACGCCCCTGCACAGACAGCGGCCAGGACATTTTCCAGGTTGTGAGCGCCCTTCAGCGGAATCTCGGAAACTTGCAGAATTTCGCGCTGGCCGGACTTGTCGCGGAACAGAATCTTCCCGTCATGGACCCATGCGCCCTGCTGGATTTCTTTCTGCCGGCTGAACCAAAACACCTGGGCCTTCGTCCGCTTGGCCATGGAAACGCAGGTGGGATCGTCGGCGTTGAAAACAGCGAAATCTTCCGCTTGTTGGTTCTCGAAGAGCCGCGCCTTCGCGTCCACATAAGCCTCGAATGTGCGATGGCGATCCAGGTGGTCGGGCGTGACGTTAAGAACAACGCCGACTTTCGGGCGGAAAGTTTGAATGGTTTCCAATTGGAAACTCGACACCTCCAGCACAATGACCGTGTCATTCTTCGCGCGCTCGGCCAACGAGATCGCCGGAGTTCCGATATTGCCGCCAACCAGCGTCGGCAAACCACCAGCCGTCATGATCTCGCCTGTGAGGGTCGTGGTCGTCGTCTTGCCGTTCGATCCTGTGATCGCAACAGTAGGACCAGGTAAAAACTGTGCCGCAAGTTCGATCTCGCCAATCACGTTTTCGCCCAGCGAACGCGCCTGTACGAGCGGAGGCGCATCGACCGGAACGCCAGGAGAAACGACGATCAGGTCCTGTCCGCGAAAAGTGCGCTCGCCATGGCCCCCGGTTTCGACATCGATGCCATGATCGAGCAAGACCGGGATTTCGTTGCGCAGGTCGTCGCCGCTCTTGGTATCCGAGACGGAAACCTTGGCACCGTGCTTTTTCAGGAAGAGCGCAGAGGCAACACCGGACTTGCCGAGGCCGACGACCAGCACGCGTTTACCGTTCAATTCCATTCGCACTATTTCAACACAGAAATGCCCAAACCGAAATCCGCCACGGATTTTCCCGGATTCTCGCAGATAAATGTGAGAGAAATTCCTGATCCGTGGATATCCGTGGCAGAAGGTCTACCGCAGTTTGAGCGTGGTCAGGGCAAACAAGGCGAAGATCAGAGACGCGATCCAAAAGCGCACAATTACTTTCGACTCCGACCAGCCCAGCAGTTCAAAATGATGATGGATCGGGGCCATCTTGAAGATGCGCTTCTTGCGGAGTTTGAAGGACGCCACTTGAAGAATTACCGATAAAGCCTCGATCACGAATACTCCGCCGATGAATGGCAGCAGGAGTTCCTGCTTGATCATTACCGCGACGGTGCCGATTGCCCCGCCGAGCGCAAGCGATCCCACGTCGCCCATGAACACTTCCGCAGGGTGCGCGTTGTACCAGAGAAATCCAATGGAGGCGCCCACCATCGCGCCGCAAAAGATCGTTAACTCGCCAACCTGTGGCATGCGTTGCAATTCAAGGTAGGTCGCGAATGTCGCGTGCCCGCTGACGTAGGTAAGCACCGTGAGCGCGCCAGCCGCAATGACCGTGCAGCCGATCGCGAGCCCATCGAGCCCGTCGGTGAGGTTGACGGCATTGCTCGAGCCTACAATTACCAGTCCCACGAATGCCATGAAGGGCAAGAACGCCAGTGGCCAGAGTTGTGGATGGCGCTCCAGCGTTCCCAAGACCAGGTCCGGATGGAATTGCTTAAAGAACGGCACGATCAACTTCGTCGAATACATGCCGTAGGTCTGCATAGCAATCAGCATGGAAGCGATGACGATGCTGGTAGCTATTTGCAGTCCGAGTTTTGCCCGGCTGGTCAGGCCAAGGTTGCGGCGGTGCGTGACTTTTGTGTAGTCGTCCGTAAACCCGATCGCGGCAAAGGCGCAAGTTGCGAAAACAGCGATCCAGACGAAGCGGTTGCTGAGGTCGGCCCACAGGAGCGTCGGGACGACGATCGCAATCACAATGAGCAGCCCGCCCATCGTTGGTGTCCCGGCCTTTTTCTGATGGGCTTTCGGACCCTCTTCGCGAATGTACTGGCCGATTTGAAAATCACGCAGCCGTCCGATCACGAGCGGACCGACGATCAACGCGGTGAATAAAGCTGTCAGACTCGCGAATGCAGTGCGGAACGTGACGTAGCGAAAAATGCGGAAGGGCGCGACGTAGTGTTGCAGCTTAAGAAACAACAGCCAATAGAGCAATCGGCCTCCGCAAGTACAGCCATCAGCTTTCGGCTATCAGCCTTCAGCAGTCAACGTAGCAAATTAGCAACTGGCAATTAGCCACTGCAAAACTCAAACCGCATTCCAACACGTTCTTGTCATTCCGACCGAAGGGAGGAGCCCGCTGTTTGTGTGGCGCGAAAAATTCCTCGTTTCGCTCGGAATGACAAAAAGCTTTGACCGTAATGCTGTAGTTCCTGCGGAATATTTCATTTTGGATCTCACAAGGCCTTCCACCTCTCCAAAGCCTTTTCAAGCTTTACTCCGCGCGATGCCTTCAACAAAACCACGTCTCCGTCACGGGCTTCACGCAACAGCCACTCCCCTGCTTCTTCGGGAGTGTTGACGAATTCCGCTCGCGATCCGCCGGCACGGGCCACATCGACCATTGCCTGCGAGAGCCCGCGCACGCCGATCAGCACATCAATTTTCTTTTCGGCCAGATGCCGTCCCGCAGCTTGGTGCAATTGTTCCGCAGCCGGGCCAAGTTCGAGCATTTCTCCCGCGACTACAATGCGGCGGTCTGCCTTCATCGTCGCCAGCGCGTCGATCATCGCGTGCAGCGCCTTCGGATTGGAATTGTAGCAATCGTTGATGACGGTGATGTTACCCACTTTGAGAACCTGCCCGCGTTTGTCGGCGGGCGCGAGCGTCGCGAGCGCGGCGACCGCCTCCGCAAACTTCATGCCCCGAGCCAGCCCGACGGAAACAGCGGCCAGCGCATTCAGAACGTTATGCTCACCTACCAAAGGCAGGTGGGCACGCTCGCGTCCGTTAGCGGTGACGATGTCAAAACGTGAGCCTTCCGCACCGAGCGATTCGAGGTTTTCTGAGCGAACATCCGCCGTAGCGCTAGCGCCATATCGAATCACTTTCCCCTTGAAGTCGCGTCCGAATTGCGAGACGTATTCGTCGTCGGCGTTCAGCACCGCCGTTCCATTCGCCGAAAGCGATTCGATCAGTTCATATTTCGCGCGAGCGATTCCGGCCAATGAATCGAAGAATTCCAGATGCACAGGGGCAACGTTGGTCACGACCCCGATTTCGGGCTGTGCAATCTTCGCGAGCGCACGAATTTCCCCAGCATGCGACATGCCCATTTCGATAACAGCAACATCGTGTTCGGGCTCGATCTTCAGGAGCATCAGTGGCAAGCCGAAATGATTATTGAAATTCCCCTCGGACTTAAGCACGCGAAATTGTGTACTCAACACGTGCGCGATCGCTTCTTTGGTCGTGGTCTTTCCCGCGGAGCCCGTCACACCAACCAGCGGTTTTCCCCAAAGCTTGCGTACACCCGTTGCGAGCGTTTGCAAGGCCGCGAGCGTGTCATCGACGACGAGCAAACGAGACCTACGGCCAAAGCGTTGCATCTGATCTTTACCCACCACTGCTGCCACTGCGCCTTTCTCGAGGGCAGCGGCGACGTAGTCATGCCCGTCCAGGCGCTCGCCTTTGACCGCGAAGAAAAGCTGGCCTGCGCCAATCGTGCGGGAGTCGATGGAATAGGCGTAAGCCACGTCCTGCGGCGGAAAGTCGCCCGTGGCAGAGATGAATTCCGCGATTTTGGAGAGCGTCAGTTTCATTCTTACGAGTTCGCGCCGCAGTCGAATCCTGCCCCACGCAGCACTTCGCGCGCGACTTCCACATCGTCGAATGGAGTCGATCCTTCGCGAGTGACCTGCACTTTTTCGTGCCCTTTTCCGGCGAGCAAAATGATGTCTCCGGGATGGGCCTCGTCGATGGCGAGCGAGATCGCTTTGCGGCGATCGACTTCAACCGTGTACTTCGTTCCGGTCTTCTGCAGGCCTACAAGCGAATCGTTGATGATCGCACGCGGATCTTCACTGCGGGGATTGTCGGACGTGAGTACAACAAGATCGCTTCCCCGCCCGGCTGCCTCGCCCATCATGGGACGCTTGGCGCGGTCGCGATCGCCGCCGCAACCAAAAAGTGTGATGACTCTGGCCGACCCGCCAGCGCGCGATACAAACTGGCGGGCAAGTGAAGTCAGGTTGCGCAGCGCGTCGTCCGTGTGGGCGTAGTCCACGACCACGGTGAACGGCTGGCCGCAATCCACGCGTTGAAATCGTCCGGGGACGTGCGTGAGAGACAGGACACCGTCCGCGATTGTCTGAGAACCGCATCCGCGTGCGAAGCAGGCCGCCGACGCAGCGAGGATGTTGTAGACGTTTACCCGGCCAATCAAGGGAGAGAAGACTGCGATCTTTTCCTGCGGTGTCACCAAGTCAAATCGTGTGCCACGAGGAGCAATGTCCGTCTTCTCGGCGTGAAAATCGCCGAGTTCCCAGCCGTAGGTCAGCACCACCGAACTTCGTTTGCGGCTGAAGTCGGCGAGTTTCGCGCCATATTCATCGTCGAGATTTGTCACCGCCGCCCGAGGTGCATCGGTGCCGCATCCTTCGAACAGAATTTTCTTAGCGGCAAAATACTCTTCCATTGTGCCGTGATAGTCGAGGTGGTCGCGAGTGAGATTGGTGAATACCGCCACGTCGAAAGGCACGCCGTAAACGCGCTCCTGGGCAAGGGCATGCGAAGAAACTTCCATGACGGCATCCGTCGCGCCCCGGCCAACGGCTTCGCTGAACAGGCGAGCGAGTTCCAGCGCCTCCGGCGTGGTATGCGGCGCAGGATACGTCTTCCCTGCCACGTGATATTCGATGGTTCCGATCAGCGCGTTCTTGCGGCCGGCTGCCGAGAGGATGGCCTCGATCAGGAACGCAGTCGTACTCTTACCATTGGTTCCTGTAATTCCCGTGATCGACAATCTTTCGGCGGGGCGTTTGTAGAAATTTTCACTAATCCGTGCCAGCGCGCGGCGGCCGTGCGGCACCTGTGCCCAGGCGACTCCTTCACGGGGCTTCTCCGCAGCAGAATCGGTCACTACCGCGACCGCGCCTGCCTGAATTGCCTGATCGATGAAGCGGTTGCCGTCGGAAATCTCGCCGCGCATGGCGACGAACAGACCGCCGGGGCGCACGCGGCGTGAGTCGTATTCCACACTGGTGACGTCGGAGTTCCCGCTGCGGCTAAGAAATTCCGCACCATCCAGGAGATATTCGAATGTCATTCGTGGGAATTATAAGGGAGCATGAACCACGAACCGGAAACGCATAGAGCTATCGAATCTCTTTGCGTACCTCCTCATGCGAGCCACTACTGCGTGATCGCAATCCCCTGAATGCTGCCAACCTCGGAATTGGTCATCAGGAAAAATGAGTTTGGTACCTCCGTCAGGGTTCCGGTATTCGCGTCTACTTGGAAGGTTGTGGTTCCGATATTGCAGTCAAAACACGGTTCCTGTGACGACACGATCCAGAGAAGGTCTCCGGTCGGATCGAAAACGGACCACGAGCTATAAGGAGCGGTCGGATCCGCAAAAAGGAATGTGAGCGCGCCGCTGCTGGCATCGATTTGATACATGCCACAAGAAGAGCCGAAAAGAAATTTTCCGCTGGCGGGCGAGGTGAGATTAGAACTGCTGCAATTGGAGCCGAAGGGTGACCCGGGAAGCGCAGTCAGAGCGCCGCTGCTGGGATCGATGCTGTAACCGTAAATCGGGGCCGCAGTACTGCCCATCGTAGTTTCATAGAGAAAGCCGGTGGAAGGAGCAACCAAGGCTGCCGTCATGCCGGCGCTTGCCCCGAATGGCGAACCCGCGACGGGCGTTAATGCTCCGGTGCTGCCGTCGATGGAATAAGCGAAAATACCGGTGCCGGTGCCGACGAACAGAAACTTGTCGTCCTGCGAAACCGCGATCCGGTCAAAACCAACGGCATACTGCTCCCCCGATGGCGATGCGGCAAAGGGCGAGCCTGCGACCGACGTTAGCTGACCTGTGCCCGCCTGGATGCTGTAGGCGTAGACCTGCCCATCCCCGAAGGCATACACAAACTTACCCAGTTGATCGACCGCCACCGCTTCGAAATTCACGGTCTGATCGTAGGGAGAAGACGCGATCTCTGCGACATCTCCATTCTGGCGATTGATGGTGAAGGCCCATAGCCCCGGCTCCACGGCTTCGTAGAAGAATGTTCCGCTCGGGTCAATCGTCCCTACCATGCCCATGGGGTTGAATACCGAATAATGACCCACGGTGACTGTCCCCTGGGTAAGTGTGCCGCCGGAGTTGATCACGGTGGCAAGCGGCGTTAATCCGGGGACTTGCGTCGCAATCAGGAAGTGGGCCGCGCTGCTCTGGCCTTCACCGCCGACACCCGCAGCAAATGTGCCAGTCGTTCCACCGGAGCCTCCGGAACCGCCGGAGCCTCCGGAACCTCCAGAACCGGCCCCGCCCGAAGTGTTGCGCGAAGATGAGCCACAGCTCGAAAGAAACACTGCCAGCATCGAAACGATCGCAAGTATGGAAAATCTGGAGGAAAAACCGGGCATAACGACCCCTCAGTCGACGGAGCGGAGGCAAAAGTGTAGTTCAGATGAGATTTGTGCCGATGATGTTGCCGACGCTACCTAAAGAGCGCGCGGCGAAGGGCTTGTTTCCCGAGCGCCACAAATCGGCCTTTTCATTGGACTTCACTCGCTACTTCCGGCCGCAACTCGTTACCTCCGTGACTTCCGCGCGGTTCGTGGCCGCGATAAAGTGGGCCCATGAGCACTGGAACCAGTCCTGCCCAATATCGCTGCATGCAATGCGAGCAGTCCGAAAATTCCTGCCAATGCGAGAAATTCTGCGTGCTTTGCCAGTCTGTAATCGATGTCCGCATCTGTAATGACGGGCTGATGTATTGCGAGCCCTGCCGCAAAGCATGCGAATACAAAACGTCTGACTAAAAGTTGCTTGCCGGGCCTGCCCTGCTGACACGCCGCCGCCTGACAACATAGAAGCGGCCTGCTGCATCACTACAACAAGCGAATTTCCCAAACGATTCCCGCTATGGCCTTCTGCCATATCGTTTATCTAAAATGAAATTTGTAAAGTGTGATTCGGTTTCCTTGGCAAGGGCACGATTTTGAGCGAGAATGGTGCGTTTTGGCGTTATTGAGTTTCCGGTCCGTTCTTTTTTGGAGATTTTTATGGCTACTACGATGCACGTCAGCGACGTAGCCGAGTTGCTGAGTGAAGGCCGCTCGCATTTCAATCTTTCCCCGGCAGACCTGGTTGAACATTCCCTTCAACGCAACGAGGCCAAGCTCGCGGATAACGGCTCCCTTGTTGGTTACACGAATCGAACCGGCCGATCTCCCAAAGACAAGTTTGTCGTGAAAGATGAGACGACCGCGAAAACAGTCGCGTGGGGCGCGGTGAATGTGCCCTTCGAAGCGGAAAAGTTCGACGCCCTTTACGATCGTGTCATCGATCATTTGCGGGGGCGTGAGCTTTTCGTGCAGGATCTTTTTTGTGGAGCTGACCCTAGCTATCGCCTGCCGGTCCGCATGGTGAATGAATATGCCTGGCATAACTTGTTCGTCCGGCAGTTATTCATCCGGCCGACGGCGAATGAACTGAGGACACACCATCCAGAGTTCACGGTGATCTCAGCGCCCGAATTCAAGGCTGACCCGAAACGCGACGGCGTGAATTCTGAAGTATTCATTTTGATGAACTTTCTCCGGCGGACCGTTCTGATTGGCGGGACTTCGTACGCCGGGGAGATGAAGAAGTCCATCTTCAGCGTCATGAATTTTCTGCTGCCGTCTCGCAACGTGTTCCCGATGCATTGTTCGGCGAACGTCGGACACAACGGCGTTAGCGCGTTGTTCTTCGGACTGTCGGGCACAGGCAAGACCACACTGTCAGCCGATCCCTCGCGCGATCTGATCGGCGACGACGAGCACGGATGGAGCGCCGACGGCATCTTCAACTTCGAAGGCGGATGCTACGCCAAGTGCATCAAGCTGTCGAAGCAGAACGAACCGCAAATCTGGAATGCTCTGCGCTTCGGTTGCGTGCTGGAGAACGTGACTCTCGACCCTAATACGCGCATTCCCGACTACAACGACGACAGCAAGACGGAAAACACGCGCGCCGCTTATCCCGTGGATTTCATCGAGAATGCCGTGATCCCCGGCATTGGCGGACATCCGAAGAATGTCGTGTTCTTGACCGCGGATGCGTTCGGCGTGTTACCGCCGATTTCAAAACTGACGCCGGAGCAGGCGATGTATCACTTCCTCTCGGGATATACCGCAAAGATCGCAGGAACGGAAGCCGGAGTGAAAGAACCGCAGGCGACATTTTCTACCTGCTTCGGGTCGCCGTTCTTGCCGCTAGCACCGAAGGTCTATGCCGAAATGTTGGGACGCCGTTTGCGCGAACACAATGCGCAGTGCTGGCTGGTCAATACCGGTTGGCAGGGGGGCGGGTATGGCGTAGGGAAGCGTATGAGCATTCCGCACACGCGGGCCATGGTTGACGCCGCGGTCGAGGGCGAACTGATTCGCGGAGAATTCGAGATCGAGCCGACGTTCGGATTCAGCATCCCGAAGTGGTGCCGCGGAGTTCCGCCGCAGATTCTGAACCCGCGCAACGCCTGGCGCGATAAAGCTGCTTATGACAAGGCCGCCGACGATCTGCGCCACCGCTTTGCCAAGAACATCGAGAACTTCGACGTTCCGCCGGAGGTTAAGGCGGCCGGGCCGAAGGGGCAGAAGTAGTTCTCAGCAGCCAGCCGTTAGTGGCCAGCAAGACCAAGCGACGGTTCTCACTTTGTCTTCGCACTCGTTCGGCCCGGGTGTCGAATCGCGGGATTCAATGTTCGCGGTTCGAGTTGCCTGAGCGCTGGATGAGCTTCGGTTTGTCAGGCTTTTTTCAGTAAACGCGAGATCCAAATCAGGACGACCGCGCCAAAAATTGCGACGATGATGGTGCCGATTAAGCCGCCAGCGTGAATGCCAAGAATGCCCATCAGCCAGCCGCCGATCACGGCCCCGATGATGCCGAGAACAATGTCCATCACTACGCCGTAGCCGCCGCCCTTCATAATTTTTCCGGCGGCCCATCCTGCGATCAGGCCCACCACGATCCACCAAATCAGATTCATAAGCATGGAAATTCTCCTGTCCCGCTCTTAGTTCGGTTCGATGAAGCGCAACGGCGAAATTAAGTGAGGAAGAACAGATCGCGCCGCTGGTACGATCCCGGTGTGACCGGAGGAGCCTAAGAGCAGAGGAGCAGATTGTCAAACCGGGCTCTCCGATTCTTTGTGGTTAAATCAAGTAATGTTCGCCCGCAGGATTTGTGTGGAGTATGAAGAAAACGGCCGGAAGCATGCCTGCCCCCTCAAGTGGCTGGATTCGTTTTCCATGCGCAATTTCACCAACGCCGTTGTCTTCGACGATACTCTTCCGACAGCCGACGGGCAGATGGAGATTGGTGTGTCGGTGCCTCTCGACCAACTCCGTGAGGCAATGGAAGATTGGTTCCGGCGCAAGGGATATCTGCCGAAAGACTCGCACTTGATACTTGCCGAAAATAAAAGGCAGGGGGAAACTACGCGGCAACGTTAGTGTTTTCCAAGAGGGATTTGGGTTCGTCTGCGTTTGAGCACGATTGTCTAATTCTGTGGGATTTTTGACTCTGTGCAAAAATGCGGCATTCTGTGAATCCTCATGAACCTCTTATTTTCAGGCACTTACGTCTTAACTGCCGATGGTATGTGACTTGCAAGACTAACTCTATCGGAGGTGCTTCGTGAGCTTTCGGCTATTGCAGTTCTCCCCCAGGCCCAGCACACGGATCATTCGCATCAGAGCGATTCCATTGCAGTGGTGCCCACCGTCTTCTTATGGCCCAGAGCTAGGTTTTCTGCGACAGTGGCTGCAAGACGACGAAAGCACAGTCAAAAACTGCATCAACTGGGGCGCGATTTCTGGCCTGGCGCTATCTTTTGTGGTGAGTGGCGCCTTCTGGACAGGACTTGCGCTGATCGTCGAACGGGTTTGGAAATAAACTAACTTGCGCTAACTTCCAACCGGCCCCATGTGGGCCGGTTTTTCTTTCCGCTTACTTGTCGTATTTGAGCAGCGACATTACGTCATAGCCCTTGAGTCGGTCGCGACCCTTCAGGAACTCCAATTCCACGACGAATCCCAGACCGGCAATCTTTGCTCCCAGCGACTCGGCAAGCTTTGCCGTGGCTTCGGCGGTGCCTCCGGTAGCCAGCAGATCGTCCACGATGAGGACACGTTGGCCTTTCTGGATCGCATCCCTGTGGATCTCGAGGCTGTTCGTGCCGTATTCGAGGGCGTAATCGTACTTCACGCACTCCGCTGGGAGCTTGCCCGGCTTGCGGACGGGCACAAACCCGGCCTTCAGCCGATAAGCCAATGCCGGAGCGAAGATGAAGCCTCGCGCCTCCATACCAAGGATGAGATCGACCTGATGGTCCGCATAGTGATCGGCAAACTTGTCGATCAGCATGGCGAAACCCTGCTTGTCTTTCAGCAGGGTCGTAATGTCGTAGAAAAGAATTCCCTTCTTGGGGAAATCCGGGACCTCGCGGATCAGGCTTTTCAGCTTATCGGCTTCAACGGCCGCGACTGTGGACATCTAGGATTCTCCTTGTGTGCGGAATGAACTGAGTCCTGCGGTCGGAGTAGCCTCCGACACTTCCACTCCATCAACACGCGCGGCCCGCGGGCCCTCCCGCAGCCGCGAGTGGAGACCAGAAAGCTGATCCCGCGTTCCCTGGGCCAGCACCTCGACGCTGCCGTCATGGTTGTTGCGAACCCATCCGGCGATCCCGAGCATGTGCGCCTCGCGTTCCACAAACCAGCGAAAGCCGACACCCTGCACGCGTCCGCGGACGAGGTAGCGCCTGGCTTCGATGGGTTTGTCGGAGGAATTCATGTTTCAAAGTTTCAAGGTTTCAAAGTTCAAGGTTTCAAAGTCGCAAAGTTCTCAGACTCATTCACCTTGAAACTTCGCAACCTTGAAACCTCAGAAACATCTGAGCGCCTATGCTCTCGACAGGTACGCACCTTCCGATGTGTCGACCTTGATCTTCTCGCCTTCGTTGATGAAGGGCGGAACTTGCACAACGAGGCCGGTCTCAGTCTTGGCGGCCTTGGTTACGCTGGAGGCAGTGGCGCTCTTCAGGCCAGGCTCGGTTTCGATCACGGTCAAGATGACGGTCTGCGGCAGTTCGATACCGACCGCCTTGCCATCAAAGAACTCCACTTTGATCTCCAGGTTCGGAATCAAATATTCGACAGCGTCTCCCAGGATTTCTTTGGTCAAATGGGTCTGCTCGTAGTTGGCGGTGTCCATGAAGTAGTAGCTGTCCCCATCGGCATAAAGGAACTGCATCTCGACTTCGTCCACGTTGATCTTTTCGATCGGATCGGGCGAGCGAAAGCGGTGTTCAAACATCGCGCCGGTGCGCAAATTGCGCAGCTTTGCCTGGATGAAGGCGCGCAGGTTGCCGGGCGTGCGGTGCTCGACACTGAAAACAGAGTGCAGATCATTGTTGTGCTTGATGATCATGCCGGGACGCAGTTGGGTCGCAGGGATCGACATCGCTTGAAGAACTCTCCTTGTAGGATTGCGGTTTGACGTCGGCAGAAGAACTTGCCCTGAGCAACCCCGAGGCAACGAGGAGACGCCGAAGGACGGGCCAGCCCCAAGTTCCGCCGCAACGAGGGCTAAAACGTTATTTTACACTCAGGTACCGCCGGAAGGGAAACCTTCCCGGCGCGGAACTCATCGAAGATCCACGAAATCCGCTCGAACGCCGATTTGCGCTGCGAACTGGCCAGCGCAGACTACAATCAAGTCGCGGCGGACCGAGCTTTCCGTGAACTATGCCCGAATTTCCCGGGCGGAAAATGAGGACTTTTACTATGAGCAGCGGACGTTATGAATCTTCAGAAGGCAACAACATCGGAACCGCGATCACATTCCTGCTGATCGGGCTCGGCGCAGGGGCATTGGCCGGCCTGCTGCTTGCTCCCAAGAGCGGCAAGGCCCTACGCCGCGACTTGCAACGCGGCTATGAAGACGCCAAAGACTCTTTGAACGACTGGGCAGACGACGCTAAAGATCGGGTGCGCGACGTCAGCGACCGGGTGCGCGATGTCGCAAGCCGCGGAGCGGATTTCGCTGACGAACTCCGTGACCGTGCCGAACCGCTGCGGCGAGCGATCAAAAGAAGCTAGAAGTCCGGACCTAAGACCTCGGATTTTCAGACCTCGGACTCGGCTGTTAAATTTAACTGTCAATTCGATCGCATTGCGTCAGAAGCTTGAGATCCGGGGTCCTGACGCGCAAGGTCAGTAAAGCCGGAAGTCCACTTCCACCGCGATCCGCGTTGCGACCGCCTCTCCGTTTAGAGTCGCAGGACGAAAACGCCAGTTCCTGACAGCTTTAATCGCCTTTTCATCGAGCCCCATCCCCAGGCTTTGTGCCACGCGAAGATCATAGGTGTGGCCGTCTTTGCCGACCACCACCATCAGCGTGACCACTCCCTGCGTCTTTGATTTTCTGGCTTCCTCGGAGAAACTTGGCTCCGGACTGTAAATCACCTGCGGGACAGACACTCCCAGCTTCCCCGCGGGATAGATTCCTGAGGGCCCGGGACCGACGCCAGGGCCTGTGGAGGGGCCGATACCGCCGCAGCATCCGGGACCGATTCCGCCCGGCCCGCCGAGACCGTCAGACCGCCATTGCGAAAACGGCGAAGTGGGATCGCCGACTTGTCCCAGCGGTGGGAATTTGACGTCGGGCGCTACCACCACCGTCTCTTCGACCGGAAGCCGCGGCATTTCCTTAGGAACAATCACGGTTGGCGGAACGATCTGCGGTTCCAGCGACGCGCGCGCAGGCGTTCCTCGTGATGCCGGGAAGGGATCGTGGTTGCCGCCGCCTCCGCCGTTGTGTCCGGAGAAGATCAGCGGGAGTTCATCGAGCGGATGGACGTGATTGGCGATTTCAGGGCCGTCCCGAAGAACGAAGCTAGTGAAGTAGATGATCACCGCCAGAATGGCGGCTTGCCCAAGAAACGAGAGCGCGAATGTCTCGCGCCGGGTTCGGTGTGAAGTCTCACTGGAAAATACCGAGAACAGATGGGGGCCCGGATCAAAAGAGGCTGCGGTCATGGCGCGCTCCGCGGACGGCTAAGTTTGACTGACTTGCTCTTTGGCTACTTCCTCTAGGACTTACTTCCACTAGGAAGCGTCCGGGCACGAAAAGGATTCCCGCGGGCCGCGTTGAAGACCGTCTATTTGGGAAAGCGTCCTATTTGAAAATTCTGGAGAAGAACCCGCCGACCCGTCCGAAGAAGCCGTGGCGATCGGCTTTATTGGGATCGGACACCTTGTCGAGCTGGGGAGCTTGAACGACTGCGTCGAGGTGAAGCTCGCGGTCCGGAGAGTATTCGATGGGTAGATCTCGTGCAGCGTTCAACGGAGCCGGCGGCACCGCGGCGGTGCGGTTCCTGGCGTTGAAGACGAAAGGAGCATCCACCTGAACGTGAATGTCGTTGGGTTGAGATGCAGGCAGTGGAGCGGTTTCGGGGCCATTCGACAGCCGCGTTCCCGTTGACGCCGCCGGAGAGGTATTCGATGCGACCTCGGAACTGGCTCCCAGTTGAACTTTCGCGGGTAAGTCGGACGCAGGTTCGGGCGGCGTCAGAGGATTGCTTGTTCGCAGGACGGGCGATGGCGGCGGACATCCGCATTCCAGCGGAACATCCGTGTCAACCTTGTCGATCTGTCCGGAATGAAACACCGCCTGCTCGGTGGGCCGGACCTGGTAGATACGATCGCCCATCAACTCCGAGACGATCGCGGACGAAGTGTTGCCGTGCAGTGAACGCACGCAGGTATTTCCGTGCGAGTCGGCGCTGATCGCGTAATGAAATTCTCCCGGCCCGGCAAACATGATGCGGAAGTCAGGAGTGAGCACAGCATCGGCCGAAGCAGCGAGTGAGTAGTGGGCCTCGATCGCGCCGGTGCTCATGCCGAACATCAGATCACGCTTGCTCTGCGAGGGAGTGACGGAGACCGTTGTACCGGGGCACACCCGGACTTCGCCTCCACGCGGGAGATGCAGAATAGTAGTATCGGATCCTGCTGTAACCGAGGAACCTGCTGCAATGCGACTCGCGTCCATCACAGTCGCGCCGCCTGAGCCGCTCACTGGAATGACGGCCGCGTCTCTTGTCAGAGCGAAACCCGGGGCGGTGTCGGGCTGGGGTGATGACTTGCCGACATTTACTTCTTCAGGTGGTTTCAGGCGCACCATCAGGCGCGTGCCGGCGCCGTCCCAGGTGTGGCCATAAGGCGCCAGTAGATCGAGAACAATACGCGTTACCGGCGGCGAGTTCTGGAACTGGCGCACCCGGATCGCCGTGATGTTTTCTTTCTGGATTTCGATGCGATTCGTGGCCATCGCCAAACGGGAGTTGGGTAGATCAATCACGAGGCGCGGCGGAGAGTCGAGGCTTTGAATCTGCGGAATCACTGCGCCATTGGAGATGATCTCAAGGGCGGGCACACCCTTTTCGTGAACGATGCGGATGTTCTTAATGAGACGCGGAGGTCCAAAGTTCTGGGCAAGCGCAGTCCAGGCCCAAAACGCCAGCACCATGGCGCACGCGAATCGGATTCGGTTTCCCGGCACAACCATCCCCAGTTGAAAGCTTTAAAGGAAACATATCACTTGTAACGCCAGGAGAGAAGAACACTTCTGGATTCAGACGTCGCACTTCGGGCGTCAGACTTCAGACTTCCGGCTTAGACCGGCTGTTCCAGTGAAATTTAAGAGATGCAACCTTTGCCGGACGACTTGTGTGCGCTGCTGGCAGGGCGGGCCGAAAGAGCGCTCCTGAGGTTCGACGCCTAACGCGCGAGGCCCATTCTTATGCTTCAGGGAGAAATTCGTATTCTTCGATCACCGCAGCGACGCCCACTTTCCCGTCGGATCGGTCGTCTTCCACGCGAACCACGCGGCCTTTGCACTGTACGCGAATACTCTCGGTCAAAGTAATCTCCGGCGGAAGCGTAAGGGTGAATCCGATGCTGGAGCCCTGCTCGATGGCAGACTCGAGGTAGAAGGAGATGCCGCGTGCGCTGACATCGCGAATCTGAGCCGACTCATTCTGCGGCGCGTGATCGCGGTTAACCGTAACCGGGACACGCAGCGCGAAGCGGCGCGCGGCCCTTTTTTCGTGCTGGGGCTCGGCCATCCGGTCCCTCCAAGTGGCGTTTAAAAGTGGCGTGGTAAGAACTATGGAATGATGCGATGTTTGACCGTTTGGGTCAATGACACGGTTGTGTATGAGAATGGCCCATTTAGGGGACAAATCGTGCTCCAGCAGTTACTTGTCGCAAATCAGTAGTGTAAGCTCAGCCTAGGAGTTCGTAGTGGTTTTCGTCCTCGACAATTACGACTCGTTCACCTACAACCTGGTGCAATACATTGGCGAACTGGGCGAAAAAGTCGAAGTGCGCCGCAACGATCAGGTCACGGTCAGCGAAATCGCAGCGTTGAAACCGGAGCGAATTGTCGTCTCGCCGGGGCCCTGCACGCCACGTGAGGCGGGCATCAGCATTGAACTGATTCAGCAATTCGCGGGAAAAATTCCCGTGCTCGGCGTGTGCCTCGGGCATCAGGCCATCGGCGAAGCTTTCGGAGGGCGCGTGATTCGGGCGCCCCATTTGATGCACGGCAAAACCAGCGCTGTAATTCACGACAACAAGACAGTGTTTCAGGGACTTCCGCTGCCGATGACGGCCACCCGCTATCACTCGCTGATCGTCGAAGAAAAAAATTTGCCCTCGGATCTGGAAGTCAGCGCCTGGACCACGGAAAAAGACGGAAGCCGCACGATCATGGGTCTTCGGCACAAGAAGTTCCCAGTCGAGGGCGTGCAGTTTCATCCTGAAAGCGTGCTTACCGACTCCGGAAAGAAACTGGTAGAGAACTTTCTCACCACAGCATATTGATGTGAAGTTCCATCACTGTGCGGCAGGCGGCAGGGTGACCACGCTCACCGCAAATGGCCCGAGGGAAACCTGATCTGCATTCAGACGCCGGCTCGCTATCGTACCGCCGCCTGTGCGGACATCCACATCCTCTTCTGTCGCGCCTGACAATCCTGCCAACTGCACGACCGCATCGTGGTTCCGTTTGTTCACCAACAGAATCTTCTTCTCGCCTGTCCCTGAGACATACGCGGCAACAAACACATCCGACGACTTATACGAAACCTTCACCGGCCGGTCCCCAGGACCAAAATTCTTGTGTAGTAACTCAAGCACCCGGTACCGCGCATTCGGCAGCCCGGTATTCCAATCCAGCAGGCTGACCGATGGAAATTGCGTCGGATACCCCACCAGCTGCGAAGCTCCCACCGCATCGATTCCCTGCTCCGCCAGCCCCGCATACAAATACGCGAACATCGCCCCGCACAAGCTCCAATATTGCGCGGACGGCACCCGCGTCATGCTGTCAGGGCCCTGGCCCAGGTCGCCCGCAGCGATACATCCAACTTCATTAATTTGCGTCTCGGTTCCCGGCGAGAGCCGCTTGCGGATGCTCTCGATGTACCGCACCGAATTTAGAAAAGCGTCGGCGCGTGTGAAGAACGTATACTGCTGGACCTCATCGGATTCCCCGGGTTCCGGCACGGCGTAGAAGTGGTACGAAATCGCATCCAGCGGCGTGCCCGGCGCATGGTTCGCCGGATTGAGAAACCTTTCGAACGACTCCGGACTTCGCGTCGGCTCGGCCAGCGACATACCCACAAACCTCGTCTCCGGAGAAACCTGCCGCACCGCCGCCGAAACCTTGTCATACAGGCGAATGTACGTGTCGATCGACAGCGCATGTTCGTACTCCGGCTCGTTCAGTACTTCCCAGTAAGCAATCTTGTAGCGGTGCAGTGATGCGAATGTCTTTCCGAGTTCATCCTTGAATCCGCCCTGCGTATACCACTGCGCGACACGGGCATAGTAATCGGCCACTTCTTTTCCCGACGGATCGCGTAACTCATCCCCCGCCTCGTATCCCCACATCACCTCAGCCGGATTCGGCGGAACCGGTCCTGGATCAGCCTGTTTAAACATCCAGGTCGGAATCGTGCTCATGGTGAAGACCGACGCTCGATTTTCCGTCGCGGCGAAAAAATCTTCGACGATGGGATCGATTTGCGAAAAATCCCAGGACGTCGCGTACTCTGTCGGCGGCGCAAGTTCCGCCACCGCCAGCCGCGGATATGGATACCACAACGCCAGCCGCGTCTTATCGCTCTGCAATTCGCGCAAGGCCTTCCACGCATTGTCGTGGATCGCCGAACCTCGCATTAGCGGCGGGTTTTCGACTACTTGAAGTGTAATGACGGTTTTGGTCGGTATGCCGAGTTGGGACCAATCGACGCGCAGATCAACCTGCGCACTGGCTGCACAAGACACTAGCAGAGTGAAAACGAGGCCGGTCAACACAAGGCGCTGCAAAAAGCCATGAGATCTCGGCGCGTTGGCGAGAGATGCGGACAAGGGCATGTCGCGAGATTCTAACGCGCCAGCTAAACGTGCTGCGAGAGAGAAAGAATATTCCCGTCAGGATCTTTGAACCAAGCCACTTTGTCTCCTGTCGGTGCGGTCCAGATTCCCAACTCGTCCTGCTTGAAGAATCCGAAGATTTCGAACTTCACGTCCCTGGCTGTCAGCGCGCGAACCATATTTTCAATCTCATTCACCTGCCAGCCAAGCACGGTGAACTGCTGCGGCTTCACTTCTTTCATCTTCGCCGCCCGCACCATAATGCCGTTGGCATCAAAAACCAGTGCAAAACCGTCGTCTTTCACAAACTTCAGGCCAAGCAGGCCTTCGTAGAATGCACGCGCCTTCTCCCCGTCGCTGATCGCGACAAACGCAACAATGTTCGTTGATCCCAGCATTTGTGCCTCCGAGCATGTCCAGGTACCCGCTCCAAATCTACGCCAGGACCAACAAGTAGGTCATCAGCATGATGCGTTCGATTTCCGCGCAGACATAATGGTTCACCATCGCCCGGTATTCACTTTTTGGGATAGGCCCACCCAATTCTCCCCCTTTTGTTTACAATGAAAGTTTGCCCATGGATCTTGCTGCCATCCAGTCTGCGCTTCGCGAACGGAATATCGACGCGTGGCTGTTCTGCGACCATCATCATCGCGACCCCATTGCCTACCGCGTCCTTGGCCTGCCGCAAAACCTGATGGTCACGCGCCGCTGGTTTTACCTGGTCCCCGCCAAGGGCGAACCGGTTAAGCTTGTACACAAGATTGAAGCGGGGCATCTTGATTCGCTTCCCGGCAAGAAGAATCAGTACTCGGGATGGCAGGAACTCTTCGACAAGCTGAAGATCATGCTGGCGAACCATCGCGATCTCGCGATGCAATATTCGCCCAACAATATTATCTTCTACGTCTCGCTCGTAGACGGCGGCACGATCGATCTGGTGCGTGGCCTGGGAAAGAATGTCGTCAGCTCCGCCGATCTGGTCGCGCAGTTTGAATCCACTTGGACCGAAGAACAAATTCAGTCGCACTTCGCCGCACGCGACAGCATTGACTCCATCGTCGCCGAAGCATTCAAAGAGATCGGCCGCCGCGTGCGCAATGGCGGCACAAAAGAACACGAGATCCAGCAGTGGTTCATGGAGGCGTTCAAGCGCGAGAATATTGTCACCGACGATCCTCCGATCGTCGCGGTGAATGCGAACGCCGGAAACCCGCATTACGAACCACACGCCAGCCATCCGGTACCAATGCGCGAAGGCGATCTGGTTCTGCTTGATGTGTGGGGAAAGAAGAACAGCCCTGGCGCGGTCTACTACGACATCACCTGGATGGGATTCGTCGGCCGCGCGCCTTCCGGACGCATGCAGGAGATTTTCACCATCGTGCGCGACGCCCGCGACGCCGGCGTGAAGACTGTCATCGATGGCATCAACTCAGGACGGCGCATTGCCGGCTGGGAAGTGGACCGCGCCACTCGCGACCACATTCAGAAGGCGGGTTACGGCGACTATTTCATCCACCGCACCGGGCATTCCATCGGCACAGACGTACATTCCAACGGCGCCAACATGGACGATCTGGAAATCCATGACGAGCGGCAGATTCTTCCCAACTCCTGCTTCTCGATCGAACCGGGCATCTACCTGCCGGAGTTCGGAGTGCGCTGTGAAGTAGACGTCCTGGTGCGCGCCAAGTCGGCCGAGGTCACCGGGAAAATTCAACACGAGATTGTGACCATCTGAATGGCAAATCCCTCCGTAGAAAAAACGAAAGCTTTGCCCTCTGAAACCATCAGCGTGATGGCGGTGCTTGCCCCGGCGCTAGGTTGGCTGATTCCGGGCGCGGGCCACATGATCCAGAAGCGTTGGATTCGCGGCCTGCTGCTGTTCATCTCGATCGTGACCCTGTTCCTTCTTGGGCTCGCCATGCAGGGCCGCATCTACAGGGCGAATGGCGGCGACATTCTCGACATGCTGGGTTTCGTCGGCGATGTCGGCGCGGGCGCGCTTTACATTCTTACGGTGCTCAATGATTGGGGCCAGGGCGCAATCGCCATCGCGACTGCGGATTACGGAACAAAATTCATGATCGTGGCCGGATTGCTGAATTTCATCGCGGTCGCCGACGCATATCACATTGCCATAGGGAAAAAGCAGTGACCATCACTCTGAATCACTTCAGCGCCGCGGCAGTATTCGCTCTGTTTGCTTCCATCGTCTTCGGTATCACCCACCGGGACAACACCCGCGAGATGGTCCGCTACGGCCTGTATTGCTTCGCGATGTTTCTGGGCGGAGTGCTGGTGGCAGGGTGGGCGATGTGGCTGCTTAGAAGATAGTTCCCTGCCGCAGTTGCCGGTTCCCGCGTTTCAGCCTTCCCACACAAACGCATCGAACACCCGTTTCGAATCAAACTTCAACTTGCGGTAGAGCGCAACAGCCTTGTTGTTAGCCTCGGTCACGGTAAGGGAAAGCGAATTGAAATTTCGCTTGCGCAAGTTGTTCTCGGTAGCGGCAATTAAAATCTCTCCAATCCCGCGCGAACGGTATTCCGGCAGCACGCATACTTGCGTCACGTGGCCCACATCGCTGCGCACCCGCGAACACAGGATCAACCCAATGAGCCCTTTTGTTTTGCGATCGATCGCCACGAACGAGGAGTCCGCATCAAATATGCCGCATCCTGGAAAGCGCACAATGTTATTTAGGAATCGTAGTGAACCGCTCAGGGTGTGGTACTGGTCGTTAATCTGCGCATCCACGTGGCCTCGATAAGAGGCGGTGATCACAGCGGCTGACGCCTGATAGTCGCTCTCTGTCCACGGGCGAATTTCAACATCCGGATGGATCGCAATCCGCTTCGCTTCTGAACCTGCAAACGCCAATACCATAAACAATCGCGGATGCCGCAGGAACCCCGTCTCAAGAAATGGGCGCGACACCGCGTTCGCATCGTGGGCGAGAAGTTGCGCTTCCACGCGATGAATACCCGGAGACTGCTGTAAGGTCTCGATGACGTGCGTGAGCAGCTTCATTTCGACCTGACGGGCGTCAGGCAATCGGTTTTCGTTCGTGACGTATAGGTCGCCGATCACTCCCTTGCTGCCTTCGTAAACAAAAAAGGAATATCCGAAGACCCGGCCCCGGTCTACCGCGGCATAGCCAGGCAAAATCTTCGCATCTATGTAACGCAGAATCATCTCTGCGGAACTTGAATAGTCCCACGAGAGCAGGCGCGACCAGAGCTTCGTTTCCTCTTCGAGGAGCGGACGCAAGTCCACGGAAGCAAAATGCCTGAGATCGAGGATTTCCAAAGGGCTCCTGCTTGCGGCGGCCGCCGTAGCAAACTCCGCGGCGAGAAATTCGAGTGTAGTTGGTTTTATCGGGCAGAGGCAAACCAAGCGAATACCCGGTGGCAACAGCCGCGTGACCTGGCTTAAGCTCAACGCATCCGAGTCATTTCGCTGCAGCTACCCAGTAATAATCCATGTTCTGCGGCACGTAATGTCCGAGGAAAGAAATACGCCTGCCCTGTGTGTCAGCCACAACATTGCTTTTCCACGCAGGAGGGGCAACCAGCAAATGCTCGCTCGCTGGCACGTTCCCGGATTCATAACGCGCCACGGCCTGATTTCGATAGAACGAAAGACCGAATTCCGCTTCGCGCGATGCTCCGCAAACCGCAATGGGAAGCGTGTGTGTTTCCGCTCTCGCCAGTTCAAGCGCGAGGGGGCGAATCGAGAGTTGTTGATCGATGGCCACAGTTCCAAGCTTAAGCACCGCCGCCACCGTCAACACAACGGGAACCAGAGTGACGAACCGCAGCATACGCAGCCGCGACGGATTCATCAGCGTAAGCGCGATCGCGATGCACACAACAAAGGCCACCCCAATCGCGAAGATCAAAGGGCGTCCATTGGGCAGATGATGATCCGTCACGAGGAAGCTGACGAGGGTCGCCGGCACGATCGCGGCAGCCGCGACCAGAGCGTGCAGCACGACCATCCATTTCGCGACTACCGGATTCTCCTTGAGATGTTGAAGCAGATAGTCCGCTAGCAACACTGCCCCTGCTGGAACTGCGGGAAGAATGTAGCCCGGCAGCTTCGATCGCGAAATGGAGAAAAACACCAGTGGCACGAACAACCAGCAGCATGCGAAAACTCGGAACTTCAGTTGCATGCCGCGCTCCGCCGATCTGCCCACGCTCCACCATGCGCGCAGCGATTCCACAATTGCGGCAACAACCAGGACAACCCACGGCACAAGCGCAAGCCCAATGACTGGAATGTAGTACCAGAGCGGCTCCGGATGGTGGTAAAGATTGGTTGAGAAGCGTGCGAGATTGTGCTCCAGAATGAAATCGCGGAAGAATTGCGGATTGCGCATCTGGACCGCCAGATACCACGGCAGAGCCATCACGCAAAACAGCAGAATCCCCGGCGGCCAAAGCGTCTTTACAACCAGGCGTGATTCTCTCGCAGCCGCGGCGAAGACGACGATGGTGACCCCCGCCAGAAATGGCGCTACGGGGCCTTTCGCCAACATCCCAAGCGCCATTAGAACGTAAAACGCAGCAAGATAGATCCTCTTCTCCGACTCATGCCACGCCCACCAGGCCAGCATGCCGATGCTGAATGCCGCCGCCAAGGCCATGTCCATGGACGCGGCGCGGGCGAAGCCGATGATCCCTGCGCACGACGCAGCGATAAGCGCGGCGTCGATCTCACCACCGCGACGAAACTTTCGAAAGAAAAGATAGACGGCGACAACCAGCAGTGTCGCATCGAACGCCGAGGGAATTCGTGCGGCTATATCGCTGACACCAAACACTGAATACGCAACCATCGCCTGCCAGTAATACAGTGGCGGCTTTTCGAGCCAGGGGCGCCCGCTCAGAGTGGGAGTAATCCAATCGCCGCGATCGAGCATTTCGCGCGCCACCTGCGCGTAGCGTGGCTCATCGGAGCCGATCAGTCCGAATGCCCCGAGGCCATAAAAAAAAAGAAACGCGCAGAAGCAGGCGAGAAGCAGAACATCCGTGCGGGCGCGCGTGGTCATTGAATTTTAATAGGCAACTACTGTACGGAAGGGCCGCCGCGAAGCTGTGAAATTACTTTGTTGACTACGTCAGAAAGCGGGCCATCGAGCGAGCAGCCGCTGGCGCATTCGTGACCGCCGCCGCCAAACCTTTCGGCGACACGGGCCACATCCAGCTTGCCCTTGCTGCGCAGGCTCACGCGATACCGCCCGTCGGACAACTCGCGGAAAAACGCGGCCACTTCCACGCCGCCGATCGAAAGAACATAGTTGACCAGCCCTTCGCAGTCTTCTTCAATGGCGCCTGTCTGCTCCATTTGCTCCCGGGTCACCCAGACATATCCGATGTGCCCTTCGACGCGAAGATTGCGGAGCGCCTCGCCGAGCAGGCGTATTTTTGAGACGGAGTGCGCGAAGTAAATACCTCGCGCGCAGTGCGCCGGGTCAGCTCCTGCCAGCACCAACTCGCGCGCCAGGGCGAAAGTATTCTCATTCGTTCCCTGGAACATGAACGAACCGGTGTCGGTCATCAATGCGGTGTAGAGACAGGTGGAAACTTCCGGAGAAAATTTCACTCCAGCTTCTCGCGCCAGGCGAAATACCATCTCGGCGGTTGCGACCGCGTGCGGATCTATCCAGTTGACGTGTGCGAAAGGCTTTCCGCTTACGTGGTGATCGATGCTTATCAGGAACCGGTCTTCGAGTCCTTCCAGCCGCGTGCGATGAATGCTGTCGCATTCGAGAATAATCGCCGCCTCATAACTGCCAACCACACGGCTCGACTGGACCACCTGATCGGCGAACGGAAGTGAGCGGTAAATGCGGGGAACGCCGTCGTGCAACACAACATCTGCATGCTTGCCCATCGCGCGCAGCACCTGGCAGAAGGCCAGTGCCGATCCGACGGCGTCGCCGTCGGGACGCGCATGCGATGTGAGCACGAAGCGTTCGCGCCGCCCGATTTGCCGGAGCACGTCTTCCAGCATGTAGCTATGCCTTCTTTCTACTCGCTTCTCTGCCAGTCTTGCCGCGCTTCTTGCGCTGCTCGGCCCGATTCAGAAGTTCCTCTACGCGCGCTTTGTCCTGCTCGGCCCGATCGAAGCGGAAATACAATTCCGGCGCGCGCCGGATTCGCAACCGCTCCACCAGTTCGTGCCGTATGTATTCCCGCGCCGCTTCAAGGCCTTCGAGACTGCTGTCTGCCTCAGTGTCGTCGCCTTCGACGTTGACCCAGACCTCCGCCGAACGGCCATCGTCGGCAACATGTACCGCAGTCACGCTCACCAGCCCGATTCGCGGATCGGCCAGCTCACCCTCGACGAGTGTCTCGATCTCTTCGCGCAGAGCTTCACCAACCCGTCCGCGATGATACTTGAGCCCGCGCTTCTCCACGACGCACCTCAGGTAAAACGCATGAGAATATCAGAAAAAGGGGCTGAGATGTTACCGTGCGACGCGTCGCACTAGCGTTATTGTCCGCTCGTTTCTCCCCCAAAGCGTAAGTACGAAGGTAACAATGCTTTAGCGACGAACTTCTCAGAAGTATTCGACGAACGAATCCGCCACATCGCCGCCCTGGTTGTTAGCAATGCGCGTGGCAGCGCTCTCCACCTTTTTCATCAGCCCGTCGAGGTAATCGCGCGAAGGAGAAATGCTGACGATTCCGATGGTCGCGCGGTTCCAGAGCTCCGCCCCGTCCAGTTCGGCAATTGATATGTTGAAGCTCACGCGGAGGCGGTCTTTCAGGCTACGCACAATCTGGCGGCGATCCTTGAGAGATTGTGCGGCTTCGATGTGAAGTTCGAGGGTAAGAAGGGCGATCGGCATCCAGTTCTCAATTCCCGGTTCTCAGTTCCCGGCAAACCATTACCAGCAACTGAGGACTGAGAACCGCGAACTGAGAACTTGTTTACGCGATCACTTCCGCGGCAACACGCGTGGTGACAAACGCTTCGATCACGTCGCCGACCTTGATGTCGCCGTAATTCGCGATCGAGATGCCGCACTCCATGCCGTTGGTGACTTCTTTGGCGTCGTCTTTGAAGCGCCGCAACGATCCCACTTTGCCCTTGAAGACCTGCACGTTGTCGCGCAACAGGCGCACTTCGGCATCGCGCTTGATCAAGCCATCGCTTACGCGGCAGCCGGCGATCGTTCCGACTTTCGGAATGCGGAAGGTTTCGAGTACTTCCGCACGACCCTGGTAGGTTTCCTTGATCGTTGGTTCGAGCAGGCCGGTCATGGCGCGCTTGATCTCGTCCTGTAGCTCGTAAATGATCGAGTGCAGGCGAATGTCGACTTCTTCCTGCTCCGCCAATTCCTGCGCCTTGCGCTCCGGACGTACGTTGAAGCCAATAATGATCGCGTTCGATGCCGAAGCCAGCAGCACGTCGGTTTCGGTGATCGCTCCCACGCCGGACCGCAGCAGCTTCAGGCGAACCTTGTCGTTCGAAAGTTTCGCCAGCAGGTCACTGAGCACTTCGACGGAACCCTGCACATCGCCTTTGAGGATGATGTTAAGTTCTTTGGTGCCGGCGGACTTGATCTGCTCGGCAAGGCCTTCGAGCGATACGCGAGAACTCTTGGCTAGCGCGGCTTCGCGGGCCTTCTGCTCGCGGTATTCGGAAATGCCGCGGGCCTTGTCGCGATCGGCCACCACAACAAACTGATCGCCGGCCTGTGGCAAACCTTCCATGCCGAGGATTTCGACCGGGGTCGAAGGAGGCGCGGATTGCAAGCCGACTCCGCGATCGTCGAACATGGCGCGGATTTTTCCATAAACATTGCCTACGACAAAATTGTCGCTGGCATTGAGCGTGCCGTTCTGTACCAGCACGGTGGCGACAGGTCCGCGCCCACGGTCGAGCTTGGCTTCAAGCACGACGCCGGTGGCGGCGCGCTCTGGAGTCGCTTTCAGTTCTGCGATATCGGCAACCAGGCAAATCATTTCCATCAGCAGATTGAGATTGGTTTTCTGCTTTGCCGAAACGTCCACGAAAACCGTTTTCCCGCCCCAGTCTTCCGGCATCAGGCCGCGGTCGGCGAGTTGCTTTTTGACACGGTCGGGCATGGCATCGGGCTTGTCGATCTTGTTGACTGCAACGATGATGGGAACTTCGGCGGCGTGCGCGTGATCGATGGCTTCGATCGTTTGTGGCATGACGCCATCATCGGCAGCAACGACAAGCACAACGATGTCGGTGGACTTTGCACCTCGCGCGCGCATACGGGTAAACGCTTCGTGACCCGGCGTATCGAGGAACACGATCTCGCGTCCGTAGGCCGGCGATTCTTTATCAGTGATGCGGACTTTGTAGGCGCCGATGTGTTGGGTGATGCCTCCGGCTTCTCCTCCTGCAACGTTGGTGAGCCGGATGGCATCGAGCAACGTAGTTTTACCGTGATCGACGTGGCCCATGATCGTGACCACGGGCGGACGAGGCACAACGCCAACTCCGGCTTCTTCACCAGCGGCTGCGGCAGCCGCGTCAATGTCTTTGGACGTCTGCTCTTCGAACGTGATGACGTTCGTCTCAGCCCCAAAGAAGCGCGAGATTTCTATCGCCAGTTCGGAGTCGAGCGTCTGATTGATGGTCGCGAAAACGCCACGGGCCAGGAGGCGCGAGATCAGGTCTTTCGCGCGCACATCGAGCTTCTCGGCCAGATCTTTTACGCTGATGCCCTCCGCGATGGTGATATTGCGCGTAATCGGCATCGGCTCATTCGACACCACCATGCGCGGCGGCGGCGTATAGCCCTTCATTGGGCCTTCTTTTACGCCGCGCGGAATGTAGCGCTGGCCAGGACGGCGCGAAGGCGCTCCCGGACGGCTGCCAGGACGAACCGGCCCCGGAGGTGGCAGCCCAGGTCCTACACCGATCGGACGCGGGCCTGTCGGCCCCGAGCGCGTCGGATGCATCGGACGGCGTTCGCCCGGACGCAACGGCGGACGCGGACCTCCAACACCCGGAGCTTGCGGACGCGGACGCTGGAAAATTGGCTGACCCGGGACAGGTCTGCCCGGCATGGGCCTTCCGGCAATGGGACGCATTGCTCCCGGCGCTCCAGCATGTGCAGGCGGTGGAACAGGACGCGGAGGCGGAGCCTTATATACCGGACGAGGGCCAGTCTGCGGAACGATCATGCGCGGCGCTGGCGGTTGCGGAGGTCCCGCCACAACCGGCGCTGCGGGACGTGCTGTAACCGGCGGAGGCTGCTGCGGTGCCGTAGACGCCGAAATCGGGGGCGCTGCGGGAGCAGTAACCGGCGGGGCTGGAGTCACAGGCCGCGGCGCAACGACTGTTGGAGAGGATGTAACCGGAGGCGCCACAGGCCGTTCCGGGGCCGGCGGGGGAACGATTAGGCGTGGCGGCGCCACGGGCGCCGGAGACGCCACAGGAGCGGCAGGCACAGCCGGTTTAGCCACAGGGGGCGCAACCACTGGACGGGCCACAACGGGCGGGGCTGCCGGTTTTGCGGGCGGCGCGACGGCAGCTTCCTTTTTTTGCGTGATCGCGCGCAGCACATCTCCCGGCCGCGAGATGTTCGACAAGTCGATCTTGGTTTTGATTTCTTCTTCGCCGCGCAGTGGACGCGCGGACCTCGCAGACGATGCCTGCCGTTCAGCCGAGCCGCGGATATAGGCCCGCACTTTTTCCGCTTCATGGTCTTCGATCGAACTGGAGTGCGTCTTCTTCTCAGTCACTCCGACGAGCGGCAGAGTGTCGAGAATGGCCTTGCTTTTCACTTCAAGCTCTCTCGCAAGATCGTTGATTCGAACCTTACTCATCCGGCCTTTCTGTTCCCCGCGCTAGGTCTTCATCGCAACCTCACGGAGTAATCTTGGTACACCCGCATACTGGCGAACTTCCCTGCGTGTGCCATAGCTATTCTGATGTTTCACGAGCGGAACCCGATTCGGGCTCGTGCTCAGGATTTTCATTTGCGCCAGCTTGGGCTTCGCTTAAAGAAGCGCTCGCGGATTCTTCTGCGGCAGGTTCACCCGCCACTTCCGCTGCAGGTTCGGCTGCGTTTTCTTCCGCCGCAGCGTCACCTTCCTCAGGCGCGGCGTCCTCGACGGCGCCACCTTCCAGACTGGCGAAGTAATTATTCACCGCCAGGCTGATTTTTTCCACCGTCTTCGGCCCGATACCTTCAATCGCCTCAAGCTGCTCCGGCGTCATATCCGCAAGCGATTCCACAGTGTTCACGCCGGCAGCGCTGAGCTTCTCGACCAGTCCCTCGCCCAAGCCGGGGACGTTCTCCAGAGGCGTTGTCGCCTGCGGAGCCATTGCAGCCATCTGCTGTTCGACTTCCTGGCGCTTCTCTTCTTCGCTCTTAATGTCGATCTTCCAGCCCAGCAGCTTGGCTGCAAGACGAACATTCTGCCCCTTTTTCCCAATCGCGAGCGAGAGCTGGCTATCATCAACCACGACTTCAAGGTGCTTCTCGCTACTGTCGACCACGGTGACCCGGCTGACCTTCGCCGGTTGCAGCGCTTTCTCGGCAAACGTGACCGGATCTTCGTGGTACTCGATGATGTCGATCTTCTCGCCACGCAATTCGCGGATGATGGATTGCACCCGCATGCCCTTCATGCCGACGCAAGCGCCTACTGCGTCCACGTCTTTATCTTTCGACATGACGGCGATCTTGGTGCGCTCGCCGGCTTCGCGTGCAATTGCCCGGATAACGACCGTGCCGTCATAGATTTCCGGCACTTCGGTCTGGAACAAGTGCTGCACGAGCTCCGGCGCGGCGCGGGAAACGACAACCCCCGGGCCTTTGGAGGCGCGCTCCACACGCGCAATCACTACGCGTACGCGCTCGCCGATGGCGAACGACTCCAGCCGTGACTGTTCCTTTCGCGACATGCGCGATTCGGCCTTGCCGATATCGAAGATCACATCGGGCCCTTCGATGCGCTTCACGGTCGCATTGACGATCTCGCCGACGCGCCCGATGTATTCGTTGTAAACCGTGTCGCGCTCGGCCTCGCGGACCTTCTGGAAGATCACCTGCTTCGCCAATTGCGCCGCAATGCGACCGAGAATTCCGTCAATCGGCTTGGGGATCATCAATTCCCCACCCACTTCGAGGCTTGGATCGGAACGCTTCGCGTCTTCGACCGTGATCTGGAGATTCGGGTCCTCTACCTGCTCGGGCGTCTCCACTACGGCCTTCACGACAAAAGCATTGATTTTGCCCGATTCCTTGTCCAGCTTGGCGCGGAAGTTCTCCTGCGACTTGTAGTGCTTGCGCGTGGCCATGACAATAGCGTCTTCCACCGCGCTCACCACAATCTGCGGATCGATCCCTTTTTCCCGGCTCACGCCTTCGATGATGTTGTAGAGCTCGCTAGCCATAAGAAAACCAATTTAGCAATTGAAAAATTTAGTAATTGGGAAATTGAAAAACCAAACCAAACACTTCAACCTTCAATTTCTCAATTACCAAATTTCCCAATCTCTCTAGATTTCCGGTACAAGATTCGCCTTCTCCACGTTGGCGAATTCGATTTCAATCTTCTGCCCGGCCGTCTCGCCCATCTTCTTGCGCGACTTGTGACTCGCCACGCTGAGATCGAGGGTCAACCGGCCATTGTTAAAACTCTCCAGCCGTCCTTCAAAGTGCCGGTTGTTGTTGACCGGTTGCCGCGTCATCAACTTCATGCGGCTGCCAGTGAAGCGCGTAAAATCCGCAGCTTTCACCAACCTCCGGTCGAGACCCGGCGACGAAACTTCCAACGTGTACGAACCCGCCATGACGTCTTCAACGTCGAGAATTGTGCCGAATTCGCGGCTGAAGTGCGCGCAATCTTCATGCGTCACTCCCGCCAACGGATCATTTCCCGCCGCTGCGGGTTTGTCCAAAAACACCCGCAGCATCCGCGCCTTGCCTCCGCCAAGAAACTCGACGTCAACCACTTCGAGTCCGCTGGAGGCAGCGATGCGGTCTGCGATTTCCCGCACACGTTCAACGTCAAGCGCCATGAATCCAATAGCTTACAGGCGATGGCTGCAACAACCGAGGGCCGAAACTAAAAAGTGGGCTTGCGCCCACTGGTGTGCTTCGCCAAATGCCGGTACACAGCAGTTCTCGTTCATTGAATATACGCCGCTGGACATTAAAAAACAAACGCCCTCCGGGGCAACTGGCGGGGCATTTCAATCCAAATGCAGTTTTCGATGCGAAGGCTTGAATTGATAAGCCCACCCCTCATTCCTGCTTGCACTTCAAGGATTTATTTCGCGGTCTTGGCGTTTCTCCCTTCGATCGGAACAGTTACGAAAATGGAGTCGCGTGAACCAAACAACGACTGGCGGGTAATGCTGCTTCCGTGCGAGCAAGGAAGCATAGACAAATTTGCCTCAATCGCCCCAGCATCTCTAGAATGAATCTTTACCCACGCCGCTGGAGAATTCCCGAGAAAACTATGATTCATTTTCCCGTTCCTGAGGCCCTCACCTTTGATGACGTCCTTCTGCTCCCGGCGCGCTCGGACGTCGTGCCAGCGCAGGCCAGCACTCAGACCCAGCTCACGCGTGAGATCAGCCTGAACATCCCGATCGTCAGCGCCGCGATGGACACTGTCACCGAATCGCACATGGCAATCGCACTCGCGCAGCAGGGCGGCCTCGGAATCATTCATCGCAATCTCACGATCGACCAGCAAGCCAATGAAGTCGACAAGGTGAAGCGCTCGGAAAGCGGCATGATCGTCGATCCCGTGACGATGCACCCAACCGACAAGGTTTCCGATGCGCTTGAAGTGATGCGCAAATACAAAATTTCCGGCGTACCCATCACCGAGCATGGAAAACTCGTCGGCATCCTAACCAACCGTGACCTGCGCTTCGAAACCCGCTTCGACATTCCGATAGACAAGGTCATGACGAAGAGGAATCTCATCACCGTGCCGGTTGGCACTACACTCCACGAAGCCGAAAAGATTCTCAACCAGCATCGCGTTGAAAAGCTTCTCGTGGTCGATGACAAGTACAATCTGAAGGGGTTAATCACAGTTAAAGACATCCAGAAAAAACTGAAATATCCCAACGCCGCAAAGGATTCTCATGGCCGCCTGCGTGTCGGCGCTGCCATCGGCGCTACCGGAGATTTTCTGGAACGCGCTCAAGAACTGGCCGAAGCCAAGGTAGACGTCCTCGCGATTGACAGCGCTCACGGGCATTCCTCCAAAGTCCTCGAAGCCGTGAGGCTGGTGAAATCGAAGCTGCCCGACGTGCAGTTGCTTGCCGGCAACGTCGCGACATTCGACGGCGCCTGCGAACTCGCGCGCGCCGGAGCCGATGGCATTAAGGTCGGTATCGGACCCGGCTCGATCTGCACGACTCGCGTCGTCACTGGCGCCGGCGTTCCGCAAATCACCGCCATCGCCGAAGCCTATCGCGCGACGAAAGATTCGGGAGTTCCCATCATCGCCGACGGCGGCATCAAATATTCCGGCGACGTAACCAAGGCTCTGGCCGCAGGCGCCAGCGCAGTGATGATCGGTTCTCTCTTCGCCGGTACAGACGAAAGCCCGGGCGAGATGATTCTTTATCAAGGCCGTTCGTTCAAGTCGTACCGTGGCATGGGATCTCTTGGCGCCATGGCGCAGGGATCGAGCGAGCGCTACTTCCAGAGCACCGATGGTGATTCCTCCGCATCAGTTTCCGCGTCCGATGGTGAATCCAATCGCCTCGCCAAGCTGGTGCCCGAAGGCATTGAAGGCCGCGTCCCTTACCGCGGTTCGGTTGCCATGATCATTTATCAGATGGTGGGCGGATTAAAATCCGGCATGGGATACTGCGGTTGCTCGACAATTCCCGAGTTACTCCAAAAAACCCGCTTTGTGCGCATCAGCGGCGCGGGACTCCGCGAATCCCACGTCCACGATGTCATGATCACCCGCGAGGCGCCAAACTATGCGATCGAATAGCGTAGCGCCGGCGTGCCGCCGGCTGTCTCGGCGGCGTCTCGCCCCGGCAGCGGCGCCACATCGACATCCGGGTCTGCCACACGCTTGAGCCAACACCGTCATCAAGTCCTGAAAGCGTGGATCGCAGCTGTTCTCTGGCTGATCGTCATTGCCATTGAGTCGACGACTTATCTTTCCGCGCACAATACCAGCAGGATCCTCTATCCCATCCTTCACTTTATTTTCGGCGTCGATCACTCGCGCTTCGACATCTGGCACTTCTACATCCGCAAATCCGGCCACGTCATCGGCTACGCGATGTTGTGCCTACTGTTGTTTCGCGCGTGGAAGGAAACTTTGCCTGCGCCGGGGAATCCGAAGTGGACGATGCGTTGGGCCACCATCGCTATACTCGGAACCGCGCTGGTCGCCTGTCTTGACGAATGGCACCAAAGCTTCCTGCCATCGCGAACTGGTATCTGGCAGGACGCCGTACTCGATACGGTCGCAGGCATGGCGGCGCAGATCATCTTACTTCTATGTCAACGCTGGCTCTGAGAGTTCCCACCCTTCGAAAATCGCGAAGCGTGGGCAGCCTCTTACGGGCTCCGGCGGGAGCACCCCGTCAAGACTTCGCGGGTTCGCTCCACACATACAGGTAGTCCTGATCGCTGGCGGTCATCACCTTGAGCCCTGCCTTCCTTGTGGCCCGATTAAGGGCTGACCGCACTTTCTCTTTGCTCTCGGCCAGATCAGCCAAAGGCACTTTCAAAGCTCGACCATCGTCCATCTGATCCAGGTCCGAAAGAATCCTGCTAACTACGTCCTTGTGTTTCCCGTTGCGTCCATGGGGAACGTCGGGGACAGCCATGGTTTTGAAGTTCATGGGTGGATTGATACGACGGGTGCTCATCACGAACCTCCTCGTTAGTTATACTAACGTTAACGTGACGTAATCGTATCATTTCGTAAGACTGTTTGCAAGCATAAAAACATATCGTAAAGACTCTTAACGTAACCGATTAACGCGCGCCGGGCATCCCTTGCAAACCTATCAATTCGAATGCGTATGGGTCGGATAACCTCGCTGTTCCTGATGTACGCGTGACGCATTCACGAGCGTCTTCGCTTCGCTAAAGAGTTCACTCGTATGGTTTGGGGTCTGCTAGCTTCTACTCATAGCCCGGAGTGGCCTTATGGCGAAAACCAAAACACATTTCGAACAGGTTCCGATTGCGCTGGTCAAACAAATTATTGCCCAGCAGTTAGAAGCGCCAAACGCATTTCTTGTCCCTTGCCGTATTTGCGGCACTCCGGTTGGGCTGGATCTGTGCAAGATCGACGAGCATGGCAACGCCGTCCACGAAAGATGCTACATTGCTGGACTCAGCAAGAGCCTGTCCGCGAATCGCGAGTCCCCGTCGAACGATCGCGTTTAGCTTTCTCTTTGCGAAAGATAATTCTCGAAAGATAATTCGGAAGCCGCGGCGACCAGTTTCCCGCTGCCAAGCTAGCCCAGGACATTCGGCACACTCTTCTTCTAACCTTCCGGTATTTTGTCCGCAACTGCTCGACAAAGCCCTGTGCCAAAGGTTCTTCGATGATCGCTTGACAACCGCTCTTTTATATGTTACATATTGTAACGCTACAATGACTAACACAAAGCACGCGCGTCTAAAGAACCTGGGAGAAGTTGAGCAGACCGTCATGGACTACATCTGGAGCAACGGACCAGCCACGGCAGAAAGCTGCCGCGAGGCGCTGGCGTCGTCGCGCCCGATGAAAGACTCGACTATCCGTACTGTCCTGCGCCGTCTGGAAGAGAAGGGATATCTCAACCACGAAACAGAGGGCCGGACGTTTATCTATACCGCGTCGGATGATCGCGAGAATGTGGCCGTCCGCGCAGTGAAGGGCATCATTGATCGTTTCTGCGGCGGCTCAGCCGAACAGCTTGTCCTCGGCATGGTGGATAACGCCGTGCTCGACCGCAAGCAACTCGAGCGCCTCGCCCGCAAGATCGCGGAAAACCAAGCGGCGGAAAACAAGTCGGGTAAAAAGCTATCGAAGTGAGAAAGGCAATATGACGCAAATGATAGCAGCCGTTCCTATTCAACTTGTCGATCTGGCATTGCGCGTTCTGGCATTGGCCGCCGTGGCAGGAATTGTCCTGGCGGTTTTCCGGGTAAAGGCAACGGCGCTACGCCTGGTCACATGGAAAGGGGTCCTTTACGCCGCGCTCGCCATGCCTGTTCTCGCGTGGATGTTGCCACCGTTGCCTGTGCCAGTTTCCGGCCTGGTCCAGAACAGAGCGTCTGACACTTCGGCCCAAACCATAGTAGGGGATCCACAATTCTCAGTTGGAACATCGGAGTTCGTCTTGTCAACCAACGAGGCGATCCCAATAAGAGAGACACAGGACAACCTCGCACCCAAAGAAAACGCGACAACTGTTGGGCCCTCGACCGCGCCGGCGCAGTCTGCCCCTATAGCGTCTGACAGCACTGTGATTTCATTCGCGGCGCTCGCACGTGGGATTTACTTCGTGGTGGCGCTGGTCTTGCTCGCGCGCATGATCATCGGACTCATCTTCAGCCTCCGTCTGGTACGGACATCTGCAAAGATCTCCGCTCCCCGCGTCACCGCAAGATTTGCATCGCGCCAGGACACGCCCGTCACTGAAGTTGTGGAATCCAGCCTTGTTTCCGTACCCGTCACCGTCGGAATAGCGCGTCCTAAGGTCGTATTGCCCGCGAACTGGCGCGAATGGGACGATGCGAAGCTTGACGCGGTCGTCGCTCACGAACTTTCGCACGTTACGCGCCGCGATCCCCTCACTCAATTTCTATCTCTTCTGCATCGGGCGATCTTCTGGTTCAGCCCTCTCGCCTGGTGGCTCGATCGTCACCTTGCCTATCTGGCGGAACAGGCCAGCGACGAAGCTGCGCTGTCAAGCGGCGCCAATCGTAACGACTATGCGCGCGTTCTGCTCGGATTTTTTGAAGTCTTGCACACCAGCCCCGGACGCGTGTGGTGGCAAGGTGTTTCGATGGCCAAGGTGGGCCAGGCAGAAAAAAGATTGGAAAGAATTCTTTCTTGGAAAGGAAAGGTCAGCATGAGTCTGAAAAAATCTGTCGTCGTTGCGCTTTTCGCGCTCGCGATTCCCGCCGTATATCTGACGGCTTCCGTTCGGGCCGCAAACCCACAAGACGCGCAAGATCAGACTGCGCCCTCGGTGCCGCAGCCGTCGCCTGCGCCGTCGACAGGCGAAATTCCCGCGCCCGCCCCGTCGGCGGCTGCATCCCTCGCTCCAGCCGCCGTTGCCCCAGTTGTGGCCCCAGTTGCCGCCATTGATCCGCCGCTTCCTCCAGCGGCTTGGCCCGTCCAAAACTACAGCTATGGCTCCGGCCACGGCTATAGCTCGGGCAACGGTTACTCTTACGCCTTCGGATACGACGACGAGCAGCGGTTCGTGATCGTCACCGGCAACTCCGATTCGATGACGATGTCCGGCACCGGCGAAGATGCCCGCCACGTCGAAAAACTCAAAAAGCAGATTCCCGGAGATTTCATCTGGTTCTCGCGCGATGAGAAGTCGTACATCATTCGCGACCAGGCGACGGTTGCCCGCGCTCGCAGCTTCTGGGCCCCGCAAGAAGAATTTGGGAAGCAGCAGGAAGAGTTGGGCAAGAAGCAGGAAGAACTCGGACGCCAACAGGAAGCGCTCGGCCAGAAGCAAGAAGAAGTTCGCGTGAAAGTACCGGACATGACAGCGGAACTCGACCGGCTGAAGGCGAAACTTCAAAAGCTCGGTCCGACCGCCACCGTGGAGCAGATCGGCGATCTGCAAAGTGAAATTGGAGACTTGCAGAGCAAGATCGGAGATATTCAATCCGAAGCAGGTGAGCAGCAAGGAAAGTTGGGTGAAGAGCAAGGCGCTCTCGGAGAAAAACAAGGCAAGCTGGGCGAAGAACAAGGCAAACTTGGAGAGCAGCAGGCTAAACTCGCCCAAAAGGCCACGCAAGAAATGAAAGCGCTCTTCGACGAAGCGCTTAAGAACGGCAAAGCGCAACCCGAACCACAATCGGGCGGCGGCACCGGAACGCTGTAAATAAAGACACAATGGGTACCCCACTTCTCGCCTAGTGTGCGAGAAGTGGGGATTCTTGTGCGGCGAGAAGTCTTATGCGGATTGCGCACTGGGCTCGCTGGCGAATACCAGCATCATGGCGGAAACCGCGGCCAACGCGGCGGAAAGATAGAAAGGAATCCCAGGCCCGTACAACTTCCACAACTCTCCGGTGATCAGACTCGCGGCCAGGGTTGCCACGCTGGTCACGAAGAAGTAAATTCCCAGAGCTCGCCCGCGCGTCCGCTGCGGAACCGACTCAACCACCAACGCCTTCAACACTGGCTGCGTCAACGCGTAATACGAGCCGTAGACGGCCATCGCAATCCAGATCGCCAAGATCGAAGGCGCCCGGCCGAAGACAAAATAAACTGCCGCGAAGATCAGATATCCAGCCGCCGCAATCCATCGTCGCGAAACCCGGTCGCTCAGCCATCCCGCAGGCCACGATCCCAGAGTGTACGTGATGTTGAAGACCAGCCCCAATAACGGCGCGAGCGCAATGCCAATCCCGACATTCTGCGCCCGCATCACCAGAAACATATCGCTGGAATTTCCGATGGAGAATAGTGTGACTGCGACAAGAATCGTGTAGAAGCCGGCCGGCAGTCCCTTCAAACTTCCTTCGGATATTCGCGTAGCAGCTTCACCCGGGTGTCGCACTTCTCCCGTCGTTTGCGAGAAGTGGGGATTTTTCGTTTCCCGAATACCAAAGACCGCCACCAGAACCGCCAACGCGCCGGGCACAGCCGCAGCCCAAAACACATTTCGCAGCCCATATCGCAGCAAGAAAAGCGCAGCCAACGGACCAACAATGGCTCCCGCCGAATCCAGCGATTGAATCAGTCCGTACGCCGCGCCCAGCTTCTCCTTCCCCACCGACTCCGCGACCATCACATCGCGCGGCGCGCCGCGTACTCCCTTGGCGAGGCGGTCGCTGAAACGAATCAGCAGGACATGCCACGACGACGTCGCCACGGCCAGCAGCGGCTTTACTCCGTTGGCGACAGCGTATCCGGCAACAACGAGGGGCTTGCGCTGCTCCAGGTGGTCAGTGATGTATCCGGAAAAGAGCTTTGCGAACGAAGCGACGCTCTCCGCGAGTCCCTCGATTAGGCCCAACTGCGCCGGGCCCGCTCCAAGCGAAGTTAGAAATGCCGGAAGCACCCAATACGCCATCTCGGTTGCGGTGTCGTTGAAGAATGAGGTGATCCCAAAGGAGTAGATGTTCCGCGAAGCCGAGCGCTCAAGCGTGGAGGAATCGTCAGACATAAACGAGTTTTACCACGGATTGAAAGTGACAAACGGCCACAAACGGAACAGCGACAAGTGAATCTGCCGGTGAACGAAGAACCTGAGAACTGGAATTGAGAACTGGAGACTGAGAACTGGGAACTGGGAACTAATTAAACGGCAGATACTTCGTCACCACAACCTGCCCGCCCTTGTTCTCGGTCGTGACGGAAAAATAATCCTGATAGGTTCCGGGCTGGCCCGCTTCATTGCTGCGCCGTCCGCGGTATTTCAATAAGACCAGCGGAGGATCGTCTTCCCAATCCACCAACTCCCATTCAAGTAGAGGATGCTGCGCCTCTGAGCTGCAGATAAATCGCGCATACTTCTTGTGATAGTCGTGCTCCCACTTGTTGAGCACATCGTCGCAATGTCCGTCGCGGATTTCGCGGAGAAACTTGTTGGCTGCCTTCTCGGTAGACCGATCGCGCAACGGATTCATTTTGATGCTGACCGGCAGTCCCGTCAGCGGATCGTGATCTTCTGACCGCGCCAGCACCGGAGGCTGGTTGCTCAGCCACCACAAATAGCCCACGAAAACCAGCACGAGGAGCGCGCCGGCGCCGACGGCAATGCCGATCTGAGTCTTTGTGAAGGCCATTGGAAAATTCTAGACGAGGCGAATCCAGCGGCAAGATTACGAGCGGGAGACACGGACGTACATGTACGAGCGGGAGAAGAGTCCTCTTTGGACGGGGGGCGCCGAGCCTTATTGCAGCCCTTCCACGAGATAAAGATCCGAAAGCAGCCGCCTGTAGCCATACACGTAAGACTTGCCGTCGGGGGTAGGGAGAACCGGGCCTACGAATTCCACGCCCGAAGGATCGGGGGGCATGAGTTCTTTCCAGAGAGTCCGGTTGCCGTTCGAGACATCCAGCCGGTAGACCTTCGAGGGCAGATCGCCGCCGCGATAGACGTACAAAAAATGACCGTCGGGGGTCCACCCGACCGGAACTTCTCCCGGCTGTAGTCCTTTGATCGGCTGCGGATCGCCTGCAGGAACCGGAAACAGATAACCTTTCTCATCCGGACCGATGGCGGCTACCATCCGGCCGTCGGGCGAAAGGGCGAATGACAGCCCGTTGGTGCCTTCCGGAGTGACGGCTTCGATTTTGTCGTCGTCAATGTTCTGCACGTAGAGTCGTGAACCATGGCTGGCCTGGGTACCGGAGACGAGAATCCGTTTGCCGTCGGCAAACCAGGTGGCGGCGCCGTGAACAATGTCGTGGCCCTTCAAAGGACGCGGATCGCCCGGCCCAGTAGGCAGAAGAAAGAGGTCCGCCTGGTTGTCTCCGCGGCTGGAAAGCGCCCACTTGCCATCCGGCGACAACGCCAATGAGAGGCCATCGCCCAGGCGAACCGCCGGAGAACCGTCGGTCTTGCGGATGTAGACGGCATAGGTCGGGCCTCCGGCTTCGCCTTCTTCACGGAACAGAAGCGTTTGCCCATCCGCGGACAGCGTTACTGGATAGGACCAATCGAGCCAGGTGAAGTCGTGCTCCGCCGATTCATTCGCGCGGTGGACGATTAGCCCTCGCCGCCAACTATCCCGCGCCAGCAGAGCGCGGCCGCTGGGAAGAACATCCTGGAGCGTGAGGTCAGCCGGCACTCTGGCCACGAGACGCTCTTTGCCCGACAACGGCACCGCGAACACCGAGCGATCGATGCCGATCAAAGTGGCCGTGACCCAGACCTCGTCTCCCTTGGGAGACCAGGCCAGGCCAACCGCACCACCGCCGTAATTCTGGCTTATCGTCCGCTTCTTGCCGGTCGCCAGGTCGATAATTGCCACACTGCCGATGGAGTCGCCTGGAATCAGGTGGTCGATGAAAGCGATCATCTCTCCGTTGCGCGAGATGCGGGGGTGACTGATCCATCCCCCGGTTTCGTAGAGCACTTTGCCCGGAGGATATTCGAGTTGGTTGCGGCCATTGACGTCGCGGACAATCGCCAGTTGCGTGCCGTCGGGAGACCAGTCCGCCCATTGGATGTTCTCCAGAATTTCCCGCGGCGCGCCGCCGCCGAGTGGCATGCGGGCGAGCGTGCCCGTAAACACCTGCGACTTCGACTGCTGGCTCTTGAGCAGGACTGCCATTTCTCCGGTCGAGGAGACGCTGAGAATCTCCGCGCCGGGCACTCCTACGGAACGCGATTCCGGCGTTCCCCAGCGTGTGCTGAAAAGTTCGACTGGCCCACCCTCCCATGCCGCACTGTAGATCACGGTCTGGCCGTCGGGAGCGAAGCGCGCCATGCGGATCGTGCCGCGTCGGTACGTCAACAGATGATAGGCGGGAGCTACCGGCACTTCTTTATGGCGCAACAGCAGGAACGCAATCGCCGCCAGGGCCACGAACAGCGCCGCTCCCAGCGCCAGCATCAGGGTACGAGAACGGGATTCAGGAACCGCCATGATCTTTGCCGAGGAGATGGTTCGTGCGCCCGTGGATGACGATCCTGCCTCCACCGGTCCGCTGGGCGCTTCGGTCGCGACCGTGGCCGAGACACGCGAAGAGTCCCGCTCGCGGTTAAGGCGCTTAAGATCGGCGCGTACTTCAGCAGCGCTCTGGCAGCGCAGCTCGATGTCTTTTTCGAGAAGCTTATGGATGATGCGCTCCAGTTCGGGCGGCAGATCTGGATTTAAGCGGCTCGGCGGGGCCGGAGAGCGATTCAAAATCGCTTCGGTGATGACGCCCTGCGTTTCTCCGCGGAATGGCAGTATCCCGGTCGCCGCCTCGTAGAGCACAACACCGAAAGAAAAGAGATCACTGCGCCCGTCGAGGTCCTTGCCTCGCACTTGCTCCGGCGACATGTAAGCGACCGTGCCCAGGGCCGTTCCCGGACTGGTGAGATTGAGATTGGCTGCGTCGGCCAGAGTTTGCGAGTCGCCACTGACCGAAGTGTT
>DATAUY010000108.1:0-14025 GCA_036268025.1 Candidatus Sulfotelmatobacter sp.
CCGCGTCCTCGGCGACGAAGCCGCCCGCCACGCCGAATGGAACAATCTTGAAGGGGTCGCGGTCGATGTGGAAATCACCGACTGGCCCTCCGCCACCCAAAGCGCTCGCGGACGCGTCATCGAAATCCTCGGCCGCGAAGATGATTTCGGCGTAGACGTCGAAATCATGATCCGTAAGTTTCACCTGCCGCACCAATTCCCGCAGCCAGTGCTCGAAGAAGCGCAACAAGTCTCAACAACAATTCCCGGACGTGAACTACCCCGCCGACGCGACTTCCGCGACCTCCCCATCGTCACCATCGACGGAGAAACCGCCCGCGACTTCGACGACGCGGTGCTGGTCCGCATGTTGCCGAACAGTAATAATAATTTCGAACTCCAGGTCCATATCGCCGACGTAGCGCAATACGTCACGCCAGATTCCGCCCTAGATCAGGAAGCCCGCCTCCGTGGCACCAGCGTCTACTTCCCCGACCGCGCCGTGCCTATGCTCCCGCTCGAACTCTCGACCGACATTTGCAGCCTGCGCCCGCACCTCGACCGCCTCGTCCTCTCCTGCATCATGGAAATCGATCATCAGGGCGAGATCGTCGGCTACGACCTGTCCGAAGGCGTGATCCGCTCCGCCGAGCGCATGACCTACACCGCAGTCAATGCCGTGCTTGAAGGCGACGCGGCCGCTCGCGACAAATATGCGCCCTTAATAAGCAATTTCGAGCTCATGCGCGACCTCGCGCAGATTCTCAACCGCAAGCGCCAGCGCCGCGGATCGATCGACTTCGATCTCCCCGAGCCCCTCATCGAATTCGACGACTTCGGACTCATGAAGTCTATCGGCCGCTCCGAGCGCAAAGTCGCGAATCGCCTCATCGAAGAGTTCATGCTCTCGGCCAACGAGACCGTCGCGCACCATCTCGACTCGCACCGCATCGCCAGCCTGTACCGCATCCACGAAAAGCCCGACGCCAAACGTGTCTATGATTTCGAAACCATCGCCGCCACCTTCGGATATTCCCTCGGCGTCGGCGCGCTGCCCATCCATCGCGTGCAGATGAAATCTGACCGCCGCTCCAACTATGGCACCGGAAAGCGCGCGCGCGAAATCGAGATTCCCAAAGACGTCCACATCACGCCGCAGATGTACCAGAAACTGACCGAAAAAATCGCCGGCAAGCCGGAAGAGCGAATCCTAAGCTACCTGATGCTCCGCTCGCTAAAGCAAGCCCGCTACTCCGAAGAAAATCTAGGACACTTCGCCCTGGCCGCGAAGACCTACACCCACTTCACTAGCCCAATCCGCCGCTATCCCGACCTCATCGTGCACCGCATTTTGAAAAACGTACTGCACGCGCAGAACGAACGCGGAAAAAATGGACCCTCGAAAAAAGAATTCGAGGGTGGCCCACTCAAGCCCGAAGTTGGCTTGAGTGTGGATTTCGCAGAACCCGCGTCCACCACCGTGGAAGAGCGGCCCTTCAGGGCCGCGTCAAGCGTAAGAAACGTGGAAGAGCCGCCCTTTAGGGCGGCGTCAAGCGCCGTTAAAGAAGGGGCTTCAGCCCCGGACTCCCCGTCCCCGTGGTCCAAACGCCGCGACCACACCGCCCACCGAGAATCCCACTCCCCGCTGACGGGCCCAATCCCCGAAACCGAACTCCACTCCATAGCCGAAGAATCCAGCCAGTCCGAACGCCGCGCCGACGACGCCGAGCGCGAACTCATGGAATGGAAGAAGGTCAAGTTCATGCAAGACCGCGTCGGGGAAGATTTCCTCGGCCTCATCACCAGCGTCACCAAGTTCGGATTCTTCGTCGAACTCACCGACCTCTTCGTCGAAGGACTCGTCCCGCTCAACACCCTCACCGACGACCGCTATACCTACCACGAGAACACCCGCGAAATTATCGGACAGCGCTCCCGCCGCATCTACCGCATCGGGCAGCAGTTGAGAGTCCTAGTAGACCGCATCGACCCGGTGGAAAAGAAAATCAACTTCGCTGTCCTCGAAGAAGCGCCGCCCAAGCCCGCCAGGCGCCGCAAACACCGCGAGTAATCACGCAGGTTTTGTCATTCGAGCGCAGCCGCGAATAATCATTCAACTTTTGTCATTCAAGCGCAGCCGCGAGTAGTTCCCGAATTTTGTCATTTCGAGCAAAGCGAGGAACCTGCTTTTTCTTTCGTGTGGCGACAACTGCCCTCGCTGTCCCACGCAGGCTTTAACCCGTCCGTGTTCCTCTACGCCCTCGACGGTAAGAGCTTTCCGGACCGACCACGACCCGCCACTTGCCTCGGCCCCTACTCTGCTGTCACGCTAACACCCGAGGCACGAATGGGCAGCAGCATTGTTTCCGGACTCGCGTTCTTTCTCTTCATCGCCGGCGTGCTCATCTACGCCGTGATCCTCTACAACGGCCTCGTTCGCCTGCGCAACGAAAACGATCGCGCCTGGGCCAACATTGATGTGCTGCTCAAGCAGCGCCACGACGAAATTCCCAACCTGGTCGAAACCGTCAAGGGATACATGCAACACGAGCAGCAGACTCTGCTTGCCGTCACCCAAGCGCGCGCCGCATCCATGAACGCAGCCAGCATCGGCCAGAAAGCCGTCGCCGAACTGCAAGTCGCCACCGCTCTGCGCGGGCTGTTCGCCGTGGCCGAAAACTATCCCCAGCTCAAGGCCAACGAGAATTTCCTCAAGCTGCAAAACCGCATCACCGAACTCGAAGAGCGCATCGCAGACCGCCGCGAATTTTTCAACGACGACGTCAACACCTACAACACCCGCATCGGCCAAATCCCCGACGTCTTCGTCGCCAGCCCCATGGGCCTGCAACGCCGCGAGATGTTCAAGGTGTCAGAAGAAAACCGCAGGCAGGTAGAAGTCAGCTTTCAGCAGGCGTAGCCAGCGATCGTGAGTCATTTCGGGTGCCCCATTTCTCGCGGTTCTTGCGAGAAAGCCCTGCCCTGAGCCTGTCGAAGGGTGGGGATTCCTTCACAGCGAGCAGGATCTGTTGCTGTCGCTTTTGAATTGCCCTTACTTCCAGGCCGACAAGTCCCGGTTGATCGCGGCTTCCAACTGCTCCACTTCCGGCCGGAACCTCTCCCGCAAGCTTGCCCGCTGCGCGGCCGATAAGTCCGCAAACGCCGTGCCGCCGCCAACGAACAACTTGAGCGCCCCAAATTTCTTGGCCTTGGCTACGAACGAATCAAGCCGCCGCTTCTTGGCCCACTCCGCCATCAATAATCCTCCGCGCGTCCAATAAAAGTGGCGCGGCTCGGTCATCTCCTCCGACCCAAAAACCCGGTTCAATTGCGAGGGCAGCAGTTTCTGCCGGCGCGCCCCCACAAAATCGACAATCTTGTCGAAATAAGATTGCGGATCGGCCTGGATATCGTCATGCAGCGTTGCCATCACCTGCGATTCGCCGAAGGTGTCCCTCCATGCCTTCAAATGCGCCGCGTAACGGCTCGACTCCGTCAGTTCCGTATCGTGAACCAGTGCCTCCTCAAAGCTCCACGACAGAAAGCCGTAGGCGCGCTTCACCCGGTAAAGTGACACGATACGGTCCACCGGATTGCGAAAGGTGCAAATGATTTTGGCGTGCGGAATGAGGCTCGCGATCCGCTCGCGCGCCTGCGCAGACGCGAAATATGTGGGAGCGACTTCCCCGATCACGCGCGCTTCTGTGGCGCGGAGGTAGTGAGAACGATACCACTCAAGCCCGCGATCAAAATGCTTGTCGAAGAATCGCGTTTCTTTTGTCGGATGCGACAGCCAGGTACACTGGCTCAACACCGCATGCAGCCAGCTCGTCCCCGTGCGGGGCGGGCCGATCACGAAAAACGAAGGAAGCGCCCGAGTTGTGCTGCCGCCATTTGCTTCTGCGACTTCCGCGAAGCCATTTCCTGACATTACGCAGTGGTCCCCAATTCTCTATTGCTTCCCGGCATACTGCGTAAAGACCCTTGTTTAAGGAGCCGGGAGTTCCGAGTCTGCGACGAGCGGCTTCGAGTAGATGCCCTGGAAAAGACAGAGGTTGTCTGGATGGACGATAGATCGGGTCTAAAGAGCGGCGCGAGCCTCTACGCCAGCGCCTTCGCAGCGTCCTTCGCGTAATAAGTCAAAATGATGCTGGCGCCGGCGCGCCGGATACTGATAAGCGATTCCATCATGACGCGCTCGCGCTCGATCCATCCGTTGCGCGCCGCGGCTTCGATCATCGCGTATTCGCCCGAAACCTGATACGCCGCGAGAGGCACATCGAATCGCTCTCGCGCGGCCGCTATCACGTCGAGATAGGGCATCGCCGGCTTGACCATGATCATGTCTGCGCCTTCCTCGATATCGGCCGCAATCTCGCGCATGGCCTCGCGCAGATTTGCTCCGTCCATCTGATACGACCGCCGATCGCCGAACTGCGGAGCGGAATCCGCCGCCTCGCGGAACGGCCCGTAGAATCCCGAGGCAAACTTGGCGGCGTAAGAAAGTATCGGCGTATTGATGAAGTCGGCCTCGTCCAGCGCCTTGCGGATCGCGGCCACCCGGCCGTCCATCATGTCCGACGGAGCGATGATGTCCGCGCCAGCCTTCGCCAGCGAAACTGAAGTGCGCGCCAGCAGTTCGAGAGATGCATCATTGACGATTTCATATTCGAACCGCTTGGCTTGTGCGACTAGCGGTTGCGTTGCGGCCTCAATTGCTTCGGCTTTCTCCTCGTGGCCTCTCGCCGCAACTGCGCGGACTGCGTTCATCGCATCTTGCGCCGCCCTTCCCAGCGGCTGGGGCGCAGCTTTCACGACGCCGCAATGCCCGTGCGACATATATTCGCAAAGGCAAACATCGCCCATGATCATCAGGCCCGGCACAGAGCTTTTGATCGCCCGCGCAGCCTGCTGGACGATCCCATCCTCTGCCCATGCCCCGCTTGCGACTTCATCCTTCTTGTCGGGTAATCCGAACAAAATCACCGACGGCACGCCCAGCGAATGAACCTCCAGCGCCTCTTTTACCGCCTCCTCCACTGACAGGTTGAATACGCCCGGCATCGAGCGCACTTCCTTGCGCACTCCTTCCCCCGGACACACGAACAGGGGATAGACGAAAGCATCCGGCGTGAGCCGCGTCTCGCGAACCAGGTTTCTCAGTTCCCCAGTGCGGCGGAGGCGGCGAAGGCGGGTTATTGGGAATGCCATAGATCACCGGCGCGTCAATCCGCAATTCTAAAGCATGACCGGTTGAAGTCGCTCCATTCCGCATCATCTCAGTCAAAGTGACGAAAGTAACCATTTCTATCCCCCGGCACCATCGGAATCCCCGACTCTCTCTCATAGAATTAAGGTCGGATGGGTCTCGTTCGACGGCACCGCTGGTTTGTCGCTGCGGCTGGAGTCACTCTGGCCTTCGCGGTCGTGTCTCTGCTTTCGCATCCCGGCCCGCGCCTCACCGCCTTTGCCGATCTTGCAGGTCTCGTACTCATGTTGGCAGCACTGGGGGTGACCATCGCCAACGCCTGGTCACAGCCCGGTCAGCAACGCAGCTTCTGGATCATGCTGGCCTTTGCCTTCGCGCTCTGGAGCACCAACCAGGCCGCCTGGACGATCCGCGAATCGATTCTGCATCTGCCCATTCCGGATCCGTTTTTCTACGACATCATTCTTTTTTTTCACACCATACCTATCATCGCGGCCATCGCCTGGCGTCCCGACCTGATCAAAAAAGAAGGCAAGGTTTTTCTCAGCCTTCTCAGCTTCCTCATGCTTTCGGGGTGGTGGCTGTTCCTCTATGCCTTCATCGTTTTCCCGCACCAATATATCGTGTTGAACACTCGGTATTACAACATCTACTACGACGACCTTTACGGATTGGAAAACGTCCTCCTCTTGATCGCCTTGGGAGTTGCGTCCTGGACCAGCTCTGGCGGATGGCGAAAGCTCTACCGGCACTTTTTCCTTGCTAGCCTTTTGTACGCCATCAACTCGCAACTCCTGGACCGCGCCGCTGCCGACAACAGTTACTATTCCGGCAGCCTCTATGACGTCCCGCTCATCGGGACGATTGCATGGATTGCGGCTGCCGCGTGGTCGTCGCGCGAGTGGGGACTAAACAGCGTCGAGTTCAACCTGAACCGCCGGCTAAAAAAGATCGTCCCACAACTGGCCATGCTGGCATTGCTCTCCCTGCCGGTTCTGGGAGTATGGACCGTCCTGCTGGATAAGTCGGAGGAACCATCGCGAGTTTTTCGCATCTCGAGCGTGCTGACAGCTATGCTGGTCCTCGGGACCTTTGTTTTCCTGCGCCAATACATCCTCGACCAGACGCTAATGTCTCTGTTGAGCGAATCGCGCCGCGCCTATGACAGCCAGAAGCAGCTGCAAACTCAGCTCGTGCAAAAAGAAAAGCTCGCTTCGCTTGGCCACCTGATCGCAGGCGCCGCCCACGAAATCGATCATCCCCTGGGCGCGGTCATGACCTACTCCGAGCAGCTCTGGTCGCAGGAAAAGTTGCCTCCCGAGCAATCGGCCCTGGTGCGCAAAATCGTGAATCAGGCCCAACGCACGCGTGATCTGGTGGCCAATCTTCTCAGCTTCGCTCAGCAGGCGCCGGGAGAAAAAAATCTTGTGGATATCACCGTACTGCTTCAACGTGCAACCCAAATGATCGAGTCCCGCCGCGCCCCCGGCAAAATCCACGTGAAGCTTTCGGTCGAGAAAAATTTCCCGAAAGTTCTGGCCAACGCCAACCAGCTTTTTCAGGGATTCATCGAGATCATCGAAAATGCCATGGACGCCCTCGAAGAAGTCGGCGGCGGATCGCTTGACATCACCGCGCAACACGATGGCGGCGAAATTCTTCTCCGCTTTTCAGACAGCGGCCCCGGCATTCGCGATCCCCAGCGCGTCTTCGACCCCTTCTACACCACGAAAGCCGTTGGCAAAGGCACCGGCCTCGGCCTCAGTGTGGTCTACGGCGTCATCCAGGACCACGGCGGCCAGATCACTTGCCAGAACAAACCCCAGGGCGGCGCACTATTCTCCTTGCGCCTGCCTGTGACAACCGAAGCCGCCAGCCATGCCGCTGGCGCAGCACGATAAGTCAGAGCGTCACAGATTTCCCCTTGTGTACCTCCGTGTCCTCTGTGGTGAACGCTTGTCTTTTCGTCTTGCAAACCCACATGCCTTGGGCAACTCGCCTCCTGTAACATGAAACCCGATGCCCGAGTTGGCCCACAGCTCCGCGCGCGTGCTGGAGTTTGAATCTCTCCGCGACCTTCTCCGCGGATACGCCTCATCCCCACTCGGCCAAGGAAAGATCGCCGCCCTCGCGCCCTCCACGGACCGCGCCTGGATCGAATCCCAGCAGCAACTCGCCTCCGAAATTCGTGAGTTCCGCCGCGTCGGAGGTCGCTTCGAATTCTCCGGAATCGCCGAAGTCCACTCGCTAACCGGGAAAGCCCGCATCGCTGGGGTCGCGCTCGAAATCACAGAAATCCGCGATGTGATCCAGTTAGTCGACCGCGCCGCCGAGTGGCGTCAGATCTCCTTGCAGCCGCCCGCGGCAATGCTCTCCGAATGGCTTCAAGTGCGCTCGCTCTCCAACAAGATCGCGGACTTCGCCGAGTTCCTCCGCGCGTTCCGGCACAAAATTCTTCCCGACGGCACGCTCGACGACAAAGCCTCTCCCGAACTCACGCGCATCCGCCGCGAAATCGAAAAGCAACGCCGCTCCATTCAGGAATCCCTCCGCGGATACCTTCGCCGCCTTGCCGAAGGCGGTACCGTACAGGACGAACTCATAACCATCCGCGGTGAGCGCTTCGTCATCCCCGTCAAGGTCGAGCAGAAGCGCCGCGTGCAAGGCGTCGTCCATGGCGCAAGCTCCAGCGGACAAACTGTTTTCGTCGAGCCCCTCGAAACCATTGAGCAGAACAATGAACTCGTCCGCCTTCTCGAAGAAGAAATGGCGGAAATCCACCGCATCCTCCTCGAAATGACCCAGCGCATCGGCGCCCAAGCGGAAAACATTCTTGCCGCCGAGAGCGCCCTGGCAGAACTAGAACTCCAATTCGCAAAAGCCCGCTTCGCCGAAGACTACAACTGCGTCGAAGTGAAGCTCCGGTCGAGCGAAGCTCGACAGCTCGCGGAAACCGAAAGCCGAGAGCCGGAAGCCGGAAGCCTTCTCCTCCACAACGCCCGCCACCCTCTCCTCGAGCGCAATCTCAAGGCCAAGCGCCTCTCGGTCATCCCGATCACCATCGAACTCGAAAACGCCCGCCGCCAGCTCATCATCACCGGGCCTAACACCGGAGGCAAAACCGTCACCCTCAAAACCGTCGGCCTGCTCGCGCTCATGGCGCAATCCGGACTTCCCGTCCCCGCCGACCGCGCCGAGCTTCCCATCTTCGACGCTGTCCTCGCCGACATCGGCGACTATCAATCGATCGAGCAGAATCTTTCGACCTTCTCCGCGCACGTCACCAACATCGACTTCATTTCGCGCACTGCGACCGCGGACTCTCTCGTCCTGCTGGACGAACTCGGCTCTGCCACCGATCCCGAAGAAGGTGCCTCGCTCGCCGTCGCCATCGCCGCCCACTTCGGGCGCATCGGCGGCATCACCATAATCTCCACGCACCACACCTCGCTCAAAGTCTACGGCGCCAACACCTCCGGCGTTCTCAACGCTTCCGTCGGCTTCGACGAGTCCACATTGCAACCCACCTACGAACTCAAAGTCGGAGTTCCCGGAGCGTCCGCCGGCATCAACATCGCGCAGCGCCTCGGGCTGAATCCCTCGATCATCGAAGACGCGCGCGCCAAACTCAGCACGCAGTCCCGCGATGTCAACCAGTTTCTCGACAAGCTCCACGCCGACCTGCGCGATGCAGAACAGCAGCGCCTGAAGCTGGAAAAAAGCCAACAGGAACTCGAACGCGAAAAGAACCGCCTGGCGGTAGAAGGAAAAAAAGATCAGCAGGCCAAAATCCGCGAGATGGAAAAGAAGCTTGAAAGTCTGTTGAGCGACTTCGAATATCATGCCCGCGAGGCCATCAACGCCGTGCAGGACCGTGCCGCCGCCCAGAAGCTCTCCAAAGACGCCGAGCGCCGCATCGCCAAGCTCCGCCACGAATTCCGCGAGCAATTCGATTCGGCGGTCGTAGCCCACTCCACCGGCGCAGATCGGGGCGATCCCAACGCCCAGCCGCAGATCGTCAGGCACGTTTCCGAAGGAGACATGGTCAAACTTAAATCCACCGGCCGCTCCGCCCGCATCTCCCGCGAACTCGACGACAATCACTTCGAAGTTGAAATGGGCGCGCTGAAAATGAAGATTACGCGCAGCGATATCGCCGAAGTGCTCACGAGCGAGCGTACCGCGGAAAGTCCGGTGAAAGCCGCCCGCGCCAAGGGGATCTCTGTCTCGCTCCACAGCGAAGGCATGAACGTGCCCAGCGAAATCAACGTCATCGGACAGACCGTCGACGACGCGAGCCGCGAAGTGGAAAAATTCGTAGACCGCGCTTTCCTCGCCGGACTGCCGCGCGTCCGCGTAGTCCACGGCAGCGGCATGGGCATCCTCCGCAAAGCACTACGCCAGCTTTTGCAACAACATCCGCATGTGGCATCAGTGGCGGAGCCACCGCAAAATGAAGGCGGCGGAGGCGCGACGGTTGTGGAGCTGCGAATCTAGTGATCGTCAAGCCGCGAGTTGTACGCTGAAAAAGACAATCCCATTGTGCCCTCACGGATGACCAGTCCGTGACGCTTGTCCCCTGTATAATCCGTCCCTCATGCCTCTAACCTCTGGCACGAAGCTCGGGCCATACGAAATTCAATCGGTCGTCGGATCCGGCGGCATGGGCGAGGTTTACCGCGCCCGGGACACGCGGCTCGATCGCACGGTCGCACTGAAGATTTTGCCGGCGGCGTTCTCCGCAGATACCGATCGCCTTCATCGTTTCCAGCATGAGGCTAAAATCCTCAGCACGCTGAATCATGCCAACGTGCTCGCTATTTACGATGTCGGCGAGCAGAACGGGATCCGTTTTCTTGTCTCCGAGTTTCTCGAAGGCCAGTCTCTTCGCGAAGTGCTGGCCACCGGAACTCTTCCGCGCCGCAAACTGATCGAATACGCTCTCGACATTGCCAAAGGCCTCGCCGCCGCCCACGAAAAAGGCATCGTCCACCGCGATCTCAAGCCTGACAACGTCTTCATCACCCGCGACGATCGCGTCAAAGTCCTGGACTTCGGCCTGGCAAAACAAGCCCTGGACACCACTTCAGAAGACTCAGCCACGATGACCGGCGCTGTACCCACGACCCCCGGCACAGTGATGGGCACTGTCGGCTACATGTCGCCCGAGCAGGTCCGCGGACAGCCGCTCGACCACCGTTCCGACATCTTTAGTTTCGGTGCGGTTCTGTACGAGATGGCCTCCGGTGCTCGCGCCTTTCGCGGAGATTCATCAGTCGAAACGATGAATGCGATTCTGAAGGAGGAAGTCCCGGAACTCTCGGGATCAGGTGTTCCAATCTCGCCCGGGCTTGACCGGATCATTCGCCGCTGCCTCGAAAAGAAGCCGGAGCGCCGCTTCCAATCGGCCAGCGATCTGGCCTTCGCGCTCGATGCTCTTAGCACCACCTCCGGAGTATCGCAGGTCGCTGCACCTGCTCCGGTGGCAGCAAAGAAGCGTCGCCTCACCTGGATTCTCGCCGCAGTTACTGCTCTGGCCGTGCTCGCCGCCGGCATCTGGCTGCTCAATCGCCCAATGCCGCTTCCGGGCCGATTTGTGCAAGCCTCATTTCGGCCGGGTTATATCCGCATCGCGCGATTCGCTCCAGGACGTACTGTGGTTTACGCCGCCTCCTTCAATGGCCAACCGATGACGCTTTTTTCCACGCGTACCGACACCTTCGAAGCCCAACCGCTGAATCTTGCTGCCGATCTTCTCAGCATCTCGCACTCAAGCGAACTGGCTCTTTCACTCGGCCGCGTTTTCGATCAGATTTGGACTCCCACCGGCCGTCTCGCCAAGGCCCCCCTTGGCGGCGGCGCTACACGCGAACTGCTCGACGATGTCATCGACGCCGACTGGAATAAAGATGGATCGGACTTGGCGGTCGCCCGGCGAGTCGGCAATGTGTTTCGACTGGAATATCCTGCCGGTAAGGTCCTCCACCAGACCACCGGATACATCAGCGACGTCCGCTTCTCGCCCGCTGGTGATCAAATCGCCTTCCTCGATCACGGAATCGTCGGCGACGATCGGGGAACGGTTTCTCTCGTCGATATCGAGGGGCACCGCCGTGTTCTGACGAAAGAGTACGAGAGCGAGCAAGGGCTCGCCTGGTCTCCTAACGGAAAGGAAATCTGGTTCACCGCCAGTGATGCCGCGGAACTAAACACCCTGCGGGCCGTCGACCTGAGCGGACAGGTCCGCGTGGTCGTAGCTGCGCCCGTCCGCTTGCACCTCCAGGACATAGCCGAAGACGGAGAAGTGCTGCTCACATCCGATGACATAAATTATCGGGTCGGTGTGGGCGACAGCAAATCCGGCAAGCTCCTGGATCTCTCCCCGTTCGAATACACGGTGCTAAACAATATTTCTAACGATGGCAGCATGATCCTGTTGAACAGTTTCGATATCGCAGGCGACACAAACTACCGCCTCTACGTCCAGCGCACGGACGGTTCTTCTCCGGTCATGTTGGGGCACGGCGCCGGGGCCGGCTTCTCGCGCGATGGCAAGTGGGTTGCCGGCGTTGATCCGGGGCATCCTGAAAATCTTTCCGTCATTCCTACTGGTGTTGGAGAGGCCCGTATCGTGCATTCTCCCGAGCGGACTCATTACATCGGCGTTGCACTGTTGCCAGATGACAAACACGTCTTCATCACGACGGAAGGTTCCGATCGGACCCCGCAGAGCGCGGTGCAGGATATCGAGACAGGATCCGTCCGTCCCGTCGGCCCCAAGGACCGTTATGCTCCTTCCTTCGTTATTACGCTCTATCCGGGACCGTCTCCTGACGGAAAATCCTGCATCGAGACCGACGGCCAGGGTCATTACTGGGTGCAATCGTTAGAAAACAGTTCAGCCCACGAATTTTCCGGCATCGCGCCGGGAGAGAAAATCATTAACTGGCATGGCGCCTCTGACAACGTGTTTGTCGCGCACCCTGACGGTATCAACGTGCAGATCTACAATCTCAATCTCAGCACGGGAAAGCGCCAGCTCTGGACGATTTTTTCGCCGCAGGACAAAACCGCCCTCGCCGGACACAGTATTGTCTACATCACACCAGACGGAGCCCACTTCGGCTACGAGGCCCACAGAGTTCATTCAACCTTGTTCATCGCCAAAGGCCTTCGCTGATCATTGCCCGGAACCGGCATTCCGCTTCTGCACATCCGGAAGTTATTGTTGTAAGCGGGAAATTTTCACCGAGCTCGGACCCGATAAGCTATCCGGCAACAGGCTTGCTCGAACGAGATGCTTGCGGCTTTTCCTGCCTCATCAACTAATAAGCGCCGTTTCCCACAGCTTCTCCACAACATTCTTCCTTCTGTATATTCAACTGATCCGCATCCTGCCTCACAATTCCTGCGGAGAGATTTGTCTCTAAATGGCGAACCCCGGCGATTTCGCATACACGGTCAAGCAGCAGGCAGATATCGTCCGGATCATCGGCGACTACATCAAGCTGAAGAAGGCCGGCGCGCAGAATTATTCGGGGCTGTGTCCGTTTCACGGCGAAAAGACGCCGTCGTTCTCCGTCCACGCCACGCGGCAGTTCTATCACTGCTTTGGCTGCGGCGTTTCCGGCGACGTCTTCAGCTTCGTACAGAAGATCGAGAACATCACCTTTCCTGAGTCTGTGCGGCTGGTCGCGACCAAGCTGAGTATCGCAATTCCAAAAGCCTCCTATTCGACTCCCGGCGAAGCCAAAGAAGCGCGCCTCCGCGGACAGTTGCTCGACGTACACGAACTCGCAGTCGCGTTCTTCCAGGAATGCCTGAAGCGCTCCGAAGGCGCCCGCGCCCGCGAATACCTGGCCGGTCGCGGACTGAACGAAGAGATGATCGCGAAATTCCGCATCGGCTACGCGCCCGATTCCGGCTTCCTGCTGCGCGATCGCCTGAAAAACGACTTCAGTGAAGAGACGCTGCGCGAGAGCGGACTGTTTTCGTGGAAAGAGGCGAGTCCCGAGTCCCGAGCCCCGAGTCCCGAGCAAAACCCAAGGTCCCTCGACTCCGCTCGGGATGACAGCCGGACGGAAAAACCGACGACTAACGACCACCGGCCAACGACTTCTGACTCGCGACTCGCGACTCGCGACTCGGGACTCGCAATGTACTCCAAATTCCGCAACCGCGTCATGTTTCCCATCTCCAGCGACGCGGGAAAGGTAATCGCATTCACGGGCCGCACGCTGGCGACCGACGAAAAGGCGGGGCCGAAATATCTCAACTCACCCGAAACGGCGATTTATTCAAAGAGCAAAGTTCTTTTCAATCTCGACCTCGCGAAAGAGTGGATCAAGAAGTTCGACTACGCAATCCTCGTCGAAGGCCAGATGGACTGCATTTCCGTCTATGCTGCCGGATTCCAAAATGTGATCGCCAGTTCAGGTACGGCATTCACCGAGCTGCAAGCCAAGCTGGTAGGCCGTTTCAGCAAGAACGTAGTGGTGAATTTCGATCCAGACACCGCGGGAGCGAAGGCAGCCGAGCGTACCATCGGGCTGTTGGTCGAAGAAGAATTCAACATCAAGGTCCTGACACTCGAGCAGGGATTCGATCCCGACTTGTACATTCGCCGCAAAGGCAAAGATGCATACGGCGAAGCGCTAAGGCATTCGCAGAAATATTTCGACTACCTGATCGAGCGCGCCCGCGCGCAATTTCCCGTCCGCAGCGCGGAAGGCAAGCACAAAGCCGTGAATTATCTGCTTCCGCATGTGCAGCGAATCCCCAGCCGCATAGTCCGCGACGAACTCGCGCAAGAGATCGCGCACAAGCTCGCAATCGAT
>DATAUY010000109.1:0-13510 GCA_036268025.1 Candidatus Sulfotelmatobacter sp.
CGTACGCTTCTCGGAACTGCCTGAAGATGCGCGCCAAAGACTCGACCAGTGGTTGGCCGCTAACGACGAAGCGCCCAGCCGCAAGGCCCCGAAACTCACGGTGGATCGCGTGTTGGGGCCGGCGTCGACGAACGTCGTGACCGGCAAACGGCGTTCGATCAGTTTGGAAAGCACTGCAGAAGGCGACCTGGTCATCGAACAGCGCGAGGACCAACCGACAGCCTCCGCAACCATTCAATATGAGTTCCACTCGCTCGGCCCGGACATGAATACGGCTCTGCGCGTAATCAGCGAGCGAGCGCGCAGTCTTCTTCGCGGAACGGGAGCCGCCATTGCATTGGTCGAACGCGGCCCGATGCTGTGCCGCGCCAGCGTGGGCAACGGAGGGCCTCCACTCGGCACGCATGTCGATGTCAACTCCGGCTTCTCAGGCGAATGCATTCGCGCGGGTAAGCCGTTACGCTGCGACGACAGCGAAACGGATCACCGCGTCGCGGCTGAAATCTGCCGCAGACTGGGAATCCGTTCGATTGCTGCAGCGCCGATCCGCTATGAGCGCGACGTCGTCGGGTTAGTGGAAGTGTTCTCGCCCAACACTTTTGCCTTCGATGAGGGGGACCTCGCCGTCCTGGAGCGTCTGGCCCAGACCGCGTTATTGATACGCAGCCAGTCACAACTGTTCCAGCGAACCTGAAATCTGAGAATTCCTATCGCAAGTGTCCCGACCACAAGAGCTTTTCGTCGTGCAGGGATCACTCATACCGCAGTGCCGTAATGGGATCGATGCCAGTCGCCCTTCTCGCGGGCGCGGAGCACGCAATCGCGGCAACAATTCCTAACACGGCGGTGGCCGCCAGCAAGAGCATTGGGTCGCGCGAACTGCCTTCGGCCCAGCGCGCCAGAACTTTGTTCAGCGCCAGCGTGAGCACAACTCCGATCAGGATTCCGCTTCCGACGCTGGCGGCAATCGACGCAAACACAATCTTCAACACATGCGCTCGCTGCGCTCCGAGCGCGATGCGAATGCCGAACTCATTCGTTCGCTGGGCCACCGTGTACGACACCACGCTGTAGAGGCCAACCGCGGCCAACGCCAGCGCCAGCAGCGCGAAGGCTCCGAAGAGCCACGCCACCAATTGCTCCTGCTGGTACTCCTGCTGGTCGCTGATCCAATGGTTGAGATCCTCAACCTGCCCGTTGACCTGCTGATCGGGGTCCACCGAATTGACCTGCATTCCGATCGCGTGCAGCAGTTTGAGCGGCGAAGAGTCGGACCGGACCAGGATCTGCGTCCAGACGCGCATTGAGAGCGTGTATGGGAGGAACGCCTCGGGAAGAATCGGATTTCGCAGGCCGTCATTCCGCTTGTCGGCGATGATGCCGACAATCTGAAGCCACCCATCCGCGCCTGCCGCCACGTTGGTGTAAGGCGGGTCGTCTTTCATCTCGGGCACCTTTAATGAGTGACCGATCGCGTCCCCGTTGGGGAAATAGAGCTTTGCCATTGTCTGGTTAATCACGGCCACATGCGCCGCGTTGTGAGTTTCGGTTTCATCCCAGATTCTCCCCTCGGCCAGCGGAATTCTCAGCAGCGGAAAATATCCCGGACTTACGAAGTTGACGCGTACCTGCTGGCCGTCACGCCGTGCCTGTCCAAGAATCTCGACCACCGTTCCCCAGCCGTTGGAAGGCGGAGTCGCATTGCTGGAAATCGCGGTCATGGTCACGCCCGGGACTGTCGCTACCCGATGGTGTAACTCTTCAAAGTAGGCCTCACGCGCTGTCCACGTAGGATAAGCGCCGTCATGCACGGGAATACCTACCGACATCACATTGTGCGGGTCATAGCCCAGCGGAGTATGCAGCAAGTGCAGAAAGCCCTGCATTGCAGCGCCCGCACCCGCCAGCATCACCAGCGTGAGGGCCGCTTGCGTCGCCAGCAGCACGTCATGCGTCATGCGCCCGTTTACGACTCCTACAATCCTGCGCGTGCTGGACTGCATCACTTGGCTGACTTCCGGGCGCGAAAGTTGCAAGGCCGGCCAGAGTCCGAACAGAAGTCCTGTGAGAATTGCGATCGCCACGCTGAAAACAAGAACCGGGAGATTGATCTGGATGGAAGCCTCGTGAGGAAACGAATACTGCGGCAATAGCCGGATGATCAGCGCCAATGCACGATAAGCGAACAGCACTCCGAGAGCTGCGCCAGTAAATGAGAGCAACAACGACTCCGTGAGAAGCTGGCGGATGATGCGAGGCCTGCTCGCCCCGATTGCCGTACGAACCGCCATCTCGTGCTGCCGGGCGGTGCCGCGCGCCAGCAGCAGGATCGAGACATTCCCGCATCCGATTGCAAGGAGCAGAGCCACCGCAGTGAACAGCAGATACAGAGTGCCGCCAAGATCGCGAATGAAGCTGTCATTCAGGCCGGCCACGTGAAAGCGGAATTTGTCGGTGGGAAAGTGCTTGGGCGTCTCCTTGGCAAACTGTTCGATCAACGGTTCCAGTGCGGCATCCGCCATCTGGTGGGTAACGCCGGGCTTCAGCCGAAGGCCGGTATAAAAAGTCTTGTTGGGATCCTGCGTAACTTTCAGCGGGAGATAAACATCTGCGTCGTCCCAGGTGAAGCGCTGCGCGACGACTCCAACAATGGTGTAGTTCTTCCTGACCAGTTGAATGGTCCGCCCAACGACGCTCGGATCCGAATTGAAGTGCCGCTGCCAGAACTTGTACCCCAAAACGGCCACGGCCTGCGGTTCCTGGCCATCCACCGCATCGGACGGAACCAGTCCCCTGCCGAATAGCGCAGGCACGCCCATGAAGGTAAAAGTATTAGAAGTCACATAGTCGGCCTGCACATCTTCGGGCAGGTCGTGGCCGGTCACCGTGAGGCTCCAGCTGTTGGTCATGAAGGCGTCCTCGACGACAGGCGACTTCCGGATCTCCTGCCATTGCGCCCCGGTCAGCCCGACTCCGCCTTCCTGATTCGAGCTGCGTATCAGGCGCATGTGGACCATGCGATCAGGCGCCGCGTAGGGATATGGGTTGACCAGAATCGCGTAGACCACGCTAAACACCGCAGTGGTCGCGCCGATGCCCAGGGCCAGCGAAATCACGGCGGTGAGTGAAAACCCGGGATTCTTGGCTAGTTGGCGGAGCGTGAATCGGAAGTCCTGAAGCAGAGTCTGCATCACAGCCTCCTGAAGTTAGAGGTTTTCTACTGCATTTTGCAGACCAGCGAGCACAACACCCAAGTTGCTGGATTTTCAGGAGAAACAATTTGTGCTCGAACGTTTGAGTTGTTCGAATCGTTCGAACACTGTCCATCGTTGGACATGCCGGGCATTCTTGTCCGGCAAAGATCTTTTAATACAAGGGCGGTTCACCTTCCGGCCGCGTCTTCCAGCGCCGATGCACCCATAGCCATTGATCCGGATATTTGCGCACGTAATCTTCAATGACTTTCGTGAATAACTGCGTGTTGGCAGCGATGTCCGCTTCCTGATCGCCGGTGCGAATCAAGTCAAGCGCTGGATCGAAGCGCAACCGGTATTTTTTCAACGCTTCATCCCAGATGGTGAATGCGGGAACAACAGCTGCATCCGTGCGCAATGCGATGCGCGCGATGCCGCTGGCGGTGCATGCGGGAATCTCGAAAAAATTCACAAAAATTCCCTGAGGCGGAGTCATATTCGTATCCATCAGTATCCCGACGACCTCGCCGGCTTTCATCGCCGCCAGCAAGCCACGAATGAAATCATCTTTGTTCACCGCCTTATTGCCGTGCATAGTGCGGTAACTTTGAATCAGGCGATCGAGATAGGGATTGTCCATCGGCCGCATCACTACATGTAGCCAATGCCCGTGCAGAGAATGTACGAAAGCCGACAGCTCCCAGCCCCCGAAGTGCGCAGTAAGAAACAGAACACCTTTCTTCCGGGCAAAAGCATTCTCATAATTTTCCAGCCCGTCGTAGACGACGACCTGTTCAACGTTCTCCAACGTGTATCGGGGCAACTGGCAGAGTTCAGCCAACTCGCGTCCCAGAGACTTGAACTCCCCGCGCAAGATGCGGGCTCGATCCTTCCCGCTTTTTTCGGGAAACGCCATCGCGAGGTTTCGCATGCCCACACGTCGCAGGCGGACGTGCAGGAGGTAGACGGCCTGGAAGAGAAAGATGGAAAGCGCGCGCGAAAGCGGCCGCGGCAACAATCCCAGGATCTTTATGAAGGGCCAAGCCGCCGCGTACTCGAGTTTTCGCCGCATGAGGAAATCGTCACTCTATCATGCGATGCGGCAAGCAGCAGTCAGCAATCAGAACCGAGCAGGGCCAACGCTTTTTGTCATTCCGGCAAGTGAACACAGCGAGCAAGGAAGAACCTGCTGTTTCGTCGACGCCGCCGAAAAGCAGGTTCCTCGCTTCGCTCGGAATGACAATCGCCTGTTGCTTAAGCCCGGATGTTTAAGCAATGAGTGCAAGCGAGACTCGCGACTCGCACCTACTTCGCCGCTTGCTGTGCCCACTTCGCCAGCGTCGTCAGAAACGGATTTGCAGGGGCTGGCGCATCAACTTCGCCAGTCAGGGAAGCCTTGGTGCTGACCATATGGCCGTAAAAGTCGCGGGTGCTGTCCTTGTCTTGTTTCATCACCGCGCCGTTCAGGCTGACGCCGGCAAAAACTCCGCGTGCCCGCGAATAGGTCAACACTTGCGCACGCATCTTCCAGTCGGTGTTTCCTTCAGCATGCCGGCCAACGGGCCCAGCGGCGACCGAGGCATCCGCACCGAGCGCGAACTGGCTGGAGAGCAGGTTCTGCACACCGTCTTTGTTCATAACGCACATCACAAGATCGACCGCCTGCCCGCCAATCTGGAAGCCAAAGCTGCCGCCAGTGACCGTAAAGAACGCGGGAGCGCTCCATCCTTTGGGAGTGCGGCAACTCGCCAGGCCGCGGCCGTACTTCGCACCCACGATGAAGCCGCCCTTCAGCATCGAAGGCACCACTGCAATACATTCAGACCTGCTCAAGATTTCTTCGGGAATGCCGGAGTCCGGCGCAGCTTGAATTTGGTTCAGGACGTCAGCCGCCGCCTGCACACGGTCGGCAGCTTTCGAGTCTTTTCCCTGCTCATCATCCGCAGCAAGTGCAAACGAACAAAGCAATACTGCAAGCACCAACACCGCAAGCTTTCTCATATTCCTCCACACAACGCTTTCCTGGGATCTGGTATTTGGATTGTAAATGAAGAACTTGAAACTGCACGGCAGACAATGACGCTACACCAGGCAACGTGCACGATTCATCATGTGCCTTTGCGCCGGTCTGGTTTTTCATGCTACAGGGGGCGGCGCGATTGAGATTGGAATCGGCGCGATCAACTCAAAAGGTGAGGTCGTGGGACAATACTTCGGCACTGACTACGTGCAGAATGCTTTCATCCGCGACGGCGCGGGTAATCTCACCGATTTCGCCATCAAGGGCTCTCAGTTAAACACCGCCAGCAGCGTGAACGGTACCGGCCAGGTGGTTGGCTCCTGGGAGGAGAATAACTCACCTTTCGATACCCTTGCTCTTGAGCGGGATCCGTCGGGAAAGATCAGGACGTTCAGCGCACCTGAATCCAATCTCCAAACCAATGCCACCGGTGTTAACAACAACGGCATCATTACCGGTTCATGGGTGGACTCGAACTTCGTGTCCCACGGATTCGTACGTTAGCTGAGCAGGGTTGCAACCGAAACGGAGGCGGGGAGAAAAAAATGCGGGGCTGAAAGCAGTGACCCTAATCGCCACTCTCAACCCCGTCTCCCAGGTTCTGTGGTAGGTGAAGCGAGTATGCGTCGCTTCCGAATTCTCAACAAGATTACGAAGGTAAGTGAACCTCCGGTTACGCTCGCATCCACTACTTCGCCGTCACCAGTGAGTGCGTAATCGCATGCACCGAAAGCGCAATCCGATTCTGCACGCCCACTTTGCGCATTAGTTTCGCCACATGCGCCTTGACGGTGCGTTCTTCGATGCCCAACTGTCCGCCGATCTCTTTATTCGAGCGGCCAGCTACCAGCATCTCCAGGACTTCCTTCTCGCGGTCAGTAAACGTCACGCGGCCCGCCGGGAAGATTCGCCCCGGAGCCGAGGATACCCGCTCAATGAACATCGAGAGCACTTTCCGCGGGGCCCAAACCGAGCCCTGATTCACAATCCGGATCGCCTGCGCGAATTCCGCCGGTGTGGCGGCTTCGTCCACGTAGCCTTTGGCCCCGGAAGCAATTGCCTTCAGGATGGTTTCTTCGTCGATTCCCGAACCGGTCACGATGATCCGGAGGTCAGGACGTGTCGCTTTCAGGCTGGCCATCACGTCGAAAAGGTTTTGCCCGGAACGGTTCCCGAGCAGAATAAGATCGATCCCTTGCAGCGTGCTGATTTCGGGCAACGCCGCGGAGATCAGTTCGAACTCCGGTTCGGAGTCGAACAACGCGCGGAACCCGACGAAGCGCAATGGGTCGCTTTCCACCACTGCGATTCGAATAACTGGTTTTCTGGCTACGGCTGCTTTCATAGTTTTCCCTGTGCGCCTGAATTCTTCTACTCAGAATAGTAATAATTCGTCACAATGCAAAGAGAAGGTGACTGAAGGGAAATTACGGGAGTAACATGAAACCACGCGCCAAATGCGGAGAAAAGCATCGCTACGCATCGTGCGGCAGGACACGTTCAGCGTTTTACACTAAGCCGTGCCTGCTTTGCCTCGTTTTGGATTGGCTTTGCCCGGAGAATAAATGAAATTTACCGTTTTCCTTGTTGCAGTACTCGCCCTCTCGTTGGGTATTACCCAGTCCTTGCTCGCCCAGGACCCGCCGCCCGGCGTGGGTGCCGCGCCGCAAACCGCGCCAACCTACACGCCTAAATTCAAAGGCGATCCCGCGCGTTCGGACTCCGAAGCCGAGGCCCTTGCCTATATGCGCGTTGTAATCCGCGCTGAGAACCAGTTCAACAAGCAATACCACCACTACGCCCTTAACCTGCCGGAACTGGTTCATTCCGGATCATTCACCAAGCGCATGGTGAACCCCGAGCGTGGTGACTACACGGCCAGCTACAAGGGAAAGAAAGACAGCTACATCCTGACGATGACGCCGAAGACCTTAGACGCCACCCATCGCTCGTTTTATGCCGAGGACGATGGCAAAATCCACGCCGACGAGACCAAGCCTGCGGAGCGCGATTCGCCTGTCGTGAAATAGGGCAACGTGAAATAAGAAAAATCAGAGAAAGAGAAATCCCACGCCTCGCAGGTTCGCGCGACGTGGGATTTTCTTTTGGTCAGGAGGATAACTTTGCTTTACCGGTGGAACCCTCCACCATGAAATCCACCGAAGCTGTGAACGGCTCCGCCGCGGAATCCTGCTCCGCCATGAAAGCCGCTGCCCATCGCGGCGCGTCCATGGAATGCAGTCACAGCGTGTCCATTGAATCCTCGGCCAATCGCCACCGGACGATTTCCGTTAAACGTGTGCACAAATCCACGCGTCACAACGAATGGCGCGCGATAAACCACCAGCGGTGAGTAGAATCCCCATCCAAACGGGTTATAGAAAAATCCGTTACCCGGAATGAATGTGAATCCAGCAAACCACGGGTCCCAATACCAGCCAGGGCCGCCCCATCCGGGTCCGTACCAGCCGTTCACGAAGTACGTGCGGGCCGTATCGACATTGGCCTCGGCCAGATACTGCGAACGCAGGCTGCTCCAGCGGTACAGATCATCGCCTTGCGTAACCGCATTCTTGTCGAAGTCCTGCGACTTGAGCTTCACGCTGTTCAGGGCCAGCTCATGACCTTTCTTCACAGTCGTGCTCTTATCGTCAGCAGTGACAACGGCCTTACCGTCGAATACACGGACGAACTGTCCCTTCGCGTCGAAGTCATACAGACCGGTCTTCTCGATTCGCGTGTCTGCGCCCGGCTGGCTGATCTGGATATTGTTCTGCGGATAAATCTGGTCGACTTCCAGCATCGCCTGGCCCTGGTCCAACGCAAGCTGAGTGTCGGCTAATCCGTTCGAAATCATCTTCACCGAGCTGTTGTCACCCAGCCGGAGATAAACTCCAGGAGTCAGCAGGAGTTCAGCCTTGCCGTTCCCGGTTTCGAGCACTTCGCCATTTTGCAAATTGGTGTAGCCAACCGCCTTGGAGTCGAGTGTCTGATCACCGATCGACACCTGCCCCTCGACATAATTCAATGTTCCCGGCGACGCGGTATGTCGGCTGTCTGTGTCTGCACTCCAGGCGGGCACAGAAAGCAGCGCGGCCAGAAGAAAACTCCCAGCTCTTACTTGCCATCTTGCCAGCTTCATCACATCCTCCTCATCAATATCTTTCTACGTGATTAGATGGCTTTCGAGGGGCCTAAGATGCACAGCTAACCTACTGATATACATATATTTACAGGCTGGTCGGAGACGGTAGATCAAGATTCAAAAGTGGCCAACAACCCCACACAAGGAAGCTGTTCCCCAGTCGCTTCTCCATGTTCTTTGTGGTTGGCCGTCCTGCCTGGAAGGTAATCTCAGGGTTGATCTTCAGGTTCGGGAATCGCCGTCAATTGCACTGTCTGCTGCTCGCGTTCGCTGATGCCTAATGCCTTGCCTTGACCTTCGAAGGTTTTGAGAAAATCAGGATTGTAGTATGCGTCACCATCGACGCTTTCCCACGCGAAGACCGTGTAGTTGCCTGGACGAATTCCGCGAAGACTGAAATGTCCACTCTGGTCGCTAACCGTTTTCTTGAAATGATCCGCATGTCCTCGCAATCGTACGTCCGGAACCGCGGCGACAATTGCATTCGCAACCGGTTGGCTCTTGTTGTCTAGTACCACGCCGCTAACATTGCCGCCATCGGCGCTCGCGACTAAGTCGAGCATGACGGCTCCGCCGTTCACTGAAATCCCGGACTCGTTCACGTCGCGTCCGCCCGCGAGCGCCGACTTGATGTACCACTCCGCATTCTCATCCGTGTCGTGCAGCATCTGGACGTAGTAATTCCCCGGAGGCACATCCTTCCATTCAAAGCTGCCATTCGCAGCCACATGCGCAAGATTGGTGAATGCATCTGTGCTGGTCACGATGCTGTCGTCGGCATCGCCATCGAGTGAACGCAGGGCCAGAGAAATCTCCGACGCTTTCCGTGCACCATTGCTCTCGAATCCAAGCCATCCATGCACGACAGCGCCCGGCTGCGGCGCGAGGCGCAGGCCATCCACATTGTTCGATCCCATTTGCAACGATTGCCGCGCCATCATCGGCACAGGGGCCCCGTCAACCGTCGCCGAGATCGTGTAACTTCCCGGCGAGACATCGCGGATCACGAAGCTGCCGTCTTTGTGCATCTCTGCGCCGTTCATCACTACATTGAAATCACGCGACTGGAGCATGATCGTCGCGGTTGTGTGCTGAGGCAGATTCACCACCGATCCGTGAATGCTCAGTGCGGGGGCCGGAATCAATGAGAAGTTGATGGGATAATCATCGCCCGAGTGAAGCTGTATCGATGCGGCTTGGCTCCGATCAGTCGTACCGGGATAAAAAGTCGTCTGATAGGAAGTTGAAGGCTTCTCCGCCGCGCGCGGCTGATTTGCTGCCGCCCCGGCAGCTTCGATCAAACTCCTGAAATCCGGTGGAGGACTCACCGACACATAAACATTTCCCGCCGCGAGATTCGCAATCCGGTATTCGCCGAGATCGTTCGTCCGCTCGGCGCCAGCCTGCTCCCAATGCCTGCGGCCGGATACAAAAGTCGGGCGAAATACGCTCACCTCCGCATCCCGCATCGGATCGCCGTCTTCGTCGGTCACACGTCCGCGAATGACCGCCGATGCCTGCAATCGAATTTGCAGGTCTTTGACTTCCTGCCCTGCAGCAAGCGTCAGGATTCGTCCCTGCTGTGAGTGCTGCCTGCCGCTATCGAGAAGTCCAGTGCGTTCCGCGAACAAGTGGTAGCGCCCCGGCAGAATATTCTCGATGCGAAAGCTGCCGTCGACTCCGGTCGTCGCAGTGTAGTCGCCGCCTTCGGCCTGGTTCTCCGCGATCAGTTCGATGATGGCCTTCTTGACCGGCTGGCTGTCAGGATCCTTGGTGACGATGCCCTCAATCACCGCGCGGGAATTTGCCTTCGCCGCAGTGGAAACCTCCTGGGCCATGATGATTGAACCAACGCAGGCCAACAACCATACCAACAGCAATCTCATGAGATCAAAGGCCCTGAGGTAAGAGGTGCGGGAGAGAAGCGCAAGACCATTTTAGGCCAATTCCGCCACGAAGCGAAGAAAACACTCGCATCTCGATTGTAGAAACATAGCCAGCCTAAGTGCGTTATTTCGTGTAATTTACTGCCATCCGCCGTAAGGCCCTTTCGGCTCCAGCTTGACAATCCTCACTTATTTCGATAATTATCTAATTACACATTGATCGAACTATGGCCACTTCATCCAACAACGCGTTTAAAGCCTTAGCTGATCCGACGCGTCGCGAGATCCTGCGATTGCTCCGTAAGGGCGAAATGACGGCGGGAGATCTGGCCCAGCGCTTCGACATGACCAAGCCCACGATGTCGCACCATTTCGCCGTTCTAAAAGAAGCCGACCTGCTCACCAGCCGCCGTGACGGCCAGACAATCTGGTACGGGCTGAACACAACCGTCGTGCAGGACCTGATGGCCTGGGCGATGGATCTACTCGGCGGCGCGGACGAAGCGGAAGGGCCAGATGTAAAGCCGGGAGGTGGCAAGCAATGACCATGACGACGAATCAGAAATATTTTCTTGGCGCGGCGGCGGTAATCGCAGCCATGCTCGCGGGTACGCTGGTCGCTTATCCGCAACTTCCCAGCATGGTTCCGATTCATTGGAATGCCCACGGCCAAGTAAACGGATGGGGACCCAAGTGGTCGCTGTTTTTCTGGGGACCCGGAATAATGACGGGAATCGTGTTGCTCTTTGCCGCGCTGCCCTGGCTTTCACCGAAGAAGTTCGAGGTTGATTCCTTTCGCGCTACCTATCTCTACATCATGATCGTGGTGGTTGCCCTGTTCGCCTATATTCAGTTGCTCGAACTCGCCGCGGGGCTAGGCATCGCGCTCGATGTCAGCCGTGCGGTCGAAGGCGGAGTGTGCCTGCTGATCGCGCTTCTCGGGAACGTACTGGGAAAAGTGAGGCGAAACTTCTATGTCGGCGTCCGCACTCCATGGACCATCGCCGACGAACGCGTATGGAATGCGACACACAGGCTCGCCGCGAAGACATTTTTCGCCGGAGGAGTTGCCGGTCTGCTTGCGGTAATTCTGCGCGCGCCATTCTGGTTGCCGATCTCCCTCGTCGTCGTGGCGGCACTGGTCCCGGTTTTCTATTCCTTGTTCTTTTACAAGCAGTTAGAACATCGCGGTGAACTGCGATAAGAAAATTATTTTTCAGCTTGTAAGAAATCCCCGCAGGCAACGACTACCTGGATGTAAGGGAAAGCTTTTACCGAAATGGACGCAACACAAAATGCCGCTGTCGCGATAGGCGTTCGAGCACAAGAAGTTCCCCGCGCGGCGGCCACCCAGGATGATCTCTATGAACAGGCGGCCACCATCTACGGCCCCGCTCTCGAACGCCTGGGGCGAGCCTATGAAGCTGATCCTGAGTTGAGACGCGATCTTCTGCAAGAGATTCATGTCGCTCTTTGGCGCAGTTTTGCGACGTTTGATAATCGCTGCTCACTCCGTACCTGGATTGCACACAATGTGGCTGCATCACATATTGCAAGCCAGCGCCGCACAAAGTTCCAAGCGCTCATGGATTTGGAAGAACTTGAGAATCTTCCCGATACAACCGGCGTACACAACCCCGATCGCACCCACGCTCTCGACCGGCTCTTGAATCTGATCCAACGCCTCAAACCGCTCGACCGGCACGTGATCCTGTCGTATCTGGAAGGGCTTGAAGCGGCTTCGATCTCGGAAATCACTGGACTGTCGCCCGGAAATGTCGCCACCAAAATTCATCGCATCAAGAATGTGCTGGCTCGCCAGTTTCAGCAGGGAGAACAACAATGAATCAGACTCTGGAAAATCCCGTGCAGAAACTTTGGCAAGACCAGCCCGTCGAGGGAATCAAAATGTCAGTTGAAGCAATTCACCTGCGCGCCGGAAAGTTCGAACGCCGGATCACGCGTCGCAACCTGCGTGAGTCGGTTGCATCCGTGGTTGTAATCATCGCATTCGGATACTTTTTCGTTACCGCGCCGAATCCCCTGATGCGCATCACCTGGGGACTGTTCATCGCAGGCATGATCTGGCTGACGGTCCAACTTTGGCGCAAAGGCACTCCCAGAACGATGCCTGAGAACCTCGCCGCTGCAACCTCCATTAGCTTTTTCCGCTCTGAGCTCGAACGCCAGCGCGACCTGCTCAAGAATGTCTGGCCGTGGTATCTGAGCCCACTCGTGCCTGGCTACATTGCGCTCAATTTCGCATGGGTCTTGGCTCCGTCCCGCCCTACAAGTTGGACGACAATACTGCTGTTCGACTTGTGTTTCGTCGCCATATTCTTCGGCGTATGGAAGTTTAACCAGCGCGCCGCCCGCCGCTTGCAGCGGTCCATCGATGAATTATCAGCCGCTGAAAACGCGCAACGATGACAAAGGCGACCACAAAAATATTTCAAGGAAAGAAAACATGAAACGCATACTGCTGATCCTCGCTTTACTCATCTCCGCCACTCTCGCTCACGCGCAGGACATCGCCGGCGACTGGCAAGGTACGCTCAACACCGGCATGGGCGAACTCGGCCTCGTGCTGCACATCAACAAAGCCGCGGACGGCGCTCTCAAGGCCACACTCGACAGTGTCGATCAGGGCTCGATGGGAATTCCTGTCAGTTCCATCGTGCTCAAAGATTCCAAGCTGAATCTGACGCTCGACATCCTCCACGGCATGTATGAAGGCAAGGTCGCCCCCGATGGCAAGACCATTTCGGGTACATGGTCGCAAGGTAAGGCGCTCCCACTCGACTTCAAGCGTGCGACGGCCCCAATCAAGACCGAACACAAGTCCGCCAAGCCCTCCGATATCGACGGCGCATGGATGGGTACACTCGACCTGGGAACGGTCAGGCTCCGCGTCGTGTTCCACATTTCAAATACTGAAGATGGCCTGACCGCGACGCTCGACAGCCCCGACCAGAATGCAAAAGGCATGCCGACGACTTCCGTCACCCGGGACGGCATGAACTTGAAGATCGAATCAAAAAACATCAGCGCGGTCTTCGAAGGAAAGATTGCCCCCGATCTCTCTTCGATTGACGGAACATTCACGCAGATGGGCGCAGCGCATCCACTTGTGCTAAAGCGACTCAAAGATCAGGCCGAAATCGAGCGGAGGCGCCCGCAGAATCCGACAAGGCCATATCCCTATCGCGAGGAAGAAGTCCATTATGACAACAAGGTTCAAAACGTAACGCTGGCTGCAACCCTC
>DATAUY010000110.1:0-11340 GCA_036268025.1 Candidatus Sulfotelmatobacter sp.
TTTCGCACAGAATTCCGATTCACACAACGGCCGCGTCGACATCCAGACGGATAGCGGCAGCCTTCACGTCGGCGACGACGCGGACGCGAAAAAGATCGGCCTGCCGCTCTATCCCGGCGCGAAATTGAAGATCGGCGACAAAAACGGCAGCCAGGCGAATCTCGCCCTCTTCACCCAGGCGTTTGGCATGAAACTGCTGGTCGCGAACTACGTTTCAGGCGATTCTCCCGACAAGATCCTCAATTTCTATCGCGACAAGTTGAAGCGATACGGCAAGGTACTGGAGTGCCACACCGACAAGCACGGCGGCGACGTGGATGTGCACGACGACTCCGACAAAGATTCGGACAATAATAAGAACAAGAGTAAAGAACTGAAGTGTGACGACGACAACAACTCCGGCCCGGTCACGGAATTGAAAGTCGGGACCGAAGACGACCAGCACATCGTCTCCGTCGAACCCGGGAACTCGACCAAGGGAGCAACCTTCGCCCTGGTCTATGTCCACACGCGAGGCAAAAAGGGCGAGATCTAGCGCACCCACAATTTCAACCGAACCATAAACCTGCACGCATCACCGTGGAGGAGCGGCGCTTTAGCGTCGCGTCCAGCGCAAACAGAGGCGCCCGGTTTAGCGCCGCCGGCTCTTCCGCGGGTGCTCCATTTCTCGTCACGTTCTGTGCGGCGAGAAGTGCCGACTTTGAGGACCCGAATTTGCCTCCCACCGACCACCCTGCGATACTTTCAAAGCACGCCTTTCGCCCCCAGTCGATGGAGCAGCCCTGTTACAAGTGCGGACAGTTGGTCGAACAGGGACGTCCTTTCTGCCCGCATTGCGCCTCTCCTCAAATTCGCGTTCTGCTTCCTGAACCAGTGGCTGTGACGCTGGCCGCAACCTCGTCATCGGGATCCTCTGACCAGCCTTCGGTTCCCCCCGCTGTTCCGTTGCTCCCCTTGCAATGGTCGCAAGCCGCTAAGCCATGCGCGATCGCTGCACTGATCGCGGCCGTTGGAATGGTGTTAAAACTGGTCGTCCCGCTGATTGCCGCCATCGGCGCAGGATTTTTGGCAGTCGCTCTTTACCGCCGCCAGAATCTTGAGAGGGCAATGACCGCGGGCGTCGGCGCGCGCATCGGAGCTGTCTGCGGCTTCTTCTGCTTCTGCATGGCAGCGATCCTGGCCGCCGTGAGAATCGCCATCCTCGGCGAGGGCGGCGCGATCCGCCGGATGTTGCTCGACGCCGTGCAGCAGCAGGCGGGCAAATATTCCGATCCGCAGTTCCAGGCCACTCTCGATTTCATGCGCTCGAACGGCGGCCTCGCTTTCATGATGGTCTTCCTGGCTATCTTCGGCCTCATCCTGTTTGTCGTTCTCGGAGTCATAGGCGGAGCGATTGGCGGAGTCAGCTTCGGCCGCCGCAATCGTTGAACATTGTCATTCCGAGTGCAGTCGCTTTCCCATGGTCATCCGAAGGCGGGCGCTTTAGCAGCGGGCCGGGGAGTTCTCCCTTACGACCCACGCTATTAGCGTGAGCCAGCAGAACTCTACCTTTCGCGATCATCATCTACACACGCGTCGGGTAGTGGGTAAGTTTGGTTTTCTTTGCGCCCTCGGCGGAGTCCTTAGCCGTTCTTTGCGGTCAGATTTTGGATTTTCCTGGACAGAATCAAAGAGACTGTAGCCGTAAAGAGCCGCAGAGCAAGCCGCAGAGTGCCCAAAGAAAACCAAACTGACCCACTGCCCGCGGTCATCATTCCTTGCACCCCTCTCTTCCCACCGCGTATCATGCACCGTTTGCACTTTTTGCAATGAATATGCCCGCCCGCGGATCGCTGCTCGGGATCGAGCACCTCGACACGAAGGAAATTCTGGGCCTGCTGAAGCTGGCCCGCCGCATGAATCCGCAAAGAGCGCGGCCGCTTTTGCGCGGCAAGCGCATCGCGCTTTTGTTTTACGAAGCCTCCACTCGCACTCGCACTTCTTTTGAGTTCGCCGCGAAATCGCTCGGGGCGACCACCACGCTTGTGCAATCTTCCGGATCAAGTATCGAAAAAGGCGAGTCCGTCATCGACACCGGGTACACTCTGCGCGCGGTCGGCGCAGATTGCATCGTGATGCGCCATCCTTCGGCCGGGGCGCCGCACCTGATGGCGAGGTACCTCGACATCCCCATCGTCAACGCCGGAGACGGCATGCACGAGCACCCGTCGCAGGCATTGCTCGACGCGGTCACGATCCTGAAACACAAGAAATCATTCAAGGGATTGCAACTCGCGATCATCGGCGACATCTTTCACAGTCGCGTGGCGCGCAGCGCCTGCCATCTGCTCGCGCGCTTTGGCGTCAAACTGATTCTCTGCGGTCCACCCGAATTCGTTCCCGAGGTCGCGGCGAGCCTGGCGCCCGGTATCCGCGTCACGCGCCACATCGAAGATGCGTTGCGCGGAACCGATGTGGTCATGTTGCTGCGCGTGCAAAAAGAGCGTCTCGCTGGCCAGAAAATCCGCTTGCAAGACTACATTGCACGCTACCAGATGACATCAGCGCGTCTGAAACTTGCCAAGCGCGACGCCATCGTGATGCATCCGGGGCCGATCATCCGCGGCTTGGAGTTAACGGCCGAAATCGCCGACGGCCCACAATCGGTTATCGTGGACCAGGTCCACAACGGCGTACCAACAAGAATGGCAATCCTCGCCCGCGCATTGGGAAAAACCAAATGAGCCCCGGATTCACACGGATCAACACGGATTCACGCTGTTGTCATCCTGAGCAAAGCGAAGGATCTATGCAACTCGCTGGTAGTGCGAAAAAGCTACTGGACTATCTGGATCTCTTGCGCGCCAAACGTGCTCAGGATGGCAAGCGAAATCCGCGTGAATCCGCGGAAAAGAAGTTGCCCGGAGCGCCACAATGACCGGTCAGGAACCGAACAGTCTTCTGATCAAAGGCGGCCATCTCATCGACCCCGCGTCCAAAACCAACGCGCCGATGGACATCCTCCTCCGCGATGGCCGGGTCGCCGAAATCGCGCTGCCCAACAAAACGCGTGGTGGCGCTGACGAAAAATTCGACGCCCGCGGACTGATCGTCGCCCCGGGATTCATCGACCTCCACGTCCACCTCCGGGAGCCAGGCCAGAGCTACAAAGAAACCATCGCCTCAGGCACCGCCGCTGCTGCCGCCGGAGGTTTCACCTCCGTCTGTACCATGCCCAACACCGCGCCCGTAGTCGACACGCCGGAGTGGGTAAGTTGGCTCCGCAATCCCGAGCGCGCAGCGGTCGTCACCGTTTTCCCGATCGGGGCCGCCACCCACGGCAGTAAAGGCGGAACGCTCACCGATTTCGCAGCGTTGCAACGTGCCGGAGCCGTTGCCGTCACCGATGATGGCAAGCCCATCCTCGACGACGACATCATGCGCATGGCCCTGCGCCTTGGCGCGGAACTGAATCTCCCTGTCGTGCAGCACGCCGAAGATACGCGCATGACCGAAAATTGCTCGATGCACGCCGGGCCAACCAGCTTCCGGCTCGGCTTGCGTGCCGCGGGAGCCGTCGCCGAAGCGTCCGTCGTGGACCGCGACGTCACTCTGGCGCAGCAGATTCACGGATCGCGACTGCACGTCGCTCATCTCTCCTCAGCTGATGCGTTGAAGGCCATCCGCCGCGGTAAGTGCGCGAGAGCCCGCGTGACCTGCGAAGTCACGCCGCATCACTTCACCTTGATCGACGAGAACGTCGCGGAATACGACACGCACTGCAAGATGAATCCGCCTCTGCGGTCCAGGGCCGACCTGGAAGCGATCCTCGTCGCCCTCGAAGACGGCACCGTGGACGCTATCGCTACCGATCACGCCCCGCACGCCGCGCACGAAAAGCAAGTCGAATTCGAGCGCGCCGCCTTCGGCATCACCGGACTCGAAACCGCGCTGGCGCTCGCGATTACCGAACTGCACCGCAAACACCAAATTCCGCTCACCCGTATCGTCGAACTCTTCACTTCGGGCCCGGCGAAGGTTTTCGACCTCCACGGCCGCGGATCTCTATCCAAAGGCAGCCACGCCGACATTACGATCTTCGATCCGCAAAAGCGCTGGACCTACGACGCCGCAAAATCGCGCTCCCTTTCGCACAACACGCCCTTCGACGGCTGGCAACTTACCGGAAAAGTCGCCGCGACCATCGTCGGCGGAAAGATCGTTCACCGCGCTGACTAAGCTCATGTGGGGACAGCCGCCCCCGGCTGTCCGCCGAGCGAAGCTCGGCAGGTTTTGCTGACTCCGCCTCACTCGACAATCGCGACCTACCTACTTTGAAAATCAGCGATCACGGTAACGTCCGCCAACCCGACCTTTCGTTACTTTCTTCCTATGACCCTTGTGCCACATACTTATTGCAGAGAAAGATCATGCCCAACCCCCATACCCAATGGCGCAGTCCGCGCGCGCACCTGGGAGATGTAACTCCGGCCATACTCCGTCTGCCCGACGGACGACAGCACCGCGGCCAGCTCGAAGTCGTTTCGCTCAACGGCGGCTTGCTCAACATGACCGACATGCTGAAGCAAGGTTCGCAACTGAAACTGCTCTTCGTGACGGAATCCGGCCCCGTGCTGGGCGCTGTCGAAATGTTGCGCCCGGTCTCGGCCACTCGACAGCCCTTCCGCTTCGTCAACGTTGAAGGTGGCGACCAGCGCCGCCTGCGAGCCACCGTTCATTCGCACACCGAAGCCGCTCCCGAACCCTGGATCGACAAATACCGCGCCGCCACGTTCCAGCAGCCGGAAAAACCAAGCCGTCTCCGCCGCATCGTCCTGCGTTCGCTTCCCTTCGTCGCACTGCTCGGCGGCCTCGTCTATTTCGTCAACACTCACTTCCTGAGATAGAAACCCTGAACATGGAGCCCCGGACGCCTCCGTCCAGAGAACCTCGCCACGCCGCTAATGCCATGGGCGAAAATCAGCAGAATCCCGCGTCCGTAATCCGGTAACCGTCCCTTCTTTTCCCGTTCGTAATTTGAACCCTCTAACGTTCACGCGCACACTGGCATTGCCCACCACTTCGCACGTCCGCGGCATTTACATGCCGTTGAAAATCGCTCGCTTGGATTGATCGCTCGAACGAAATAAATCAGGAGCTGAAATGAACCAAGTAGCCGCACCCTCCCCCAGCACGCGCCGGTGGCCGCGCTATCAGGTCGACCTGCCCGTGCGCATCATCGGACTCAACGGCGTCCTCACCAGCCCCATCATGGGACGCGGCAGCAACATAAGTCGCGCCGGCATGGCCCTCCGCGCCAGCGTCGCTCTCAAGCCCGGAGACCTCATGCAGCTCCAATTCCCCACCGCCGAGCCGTCGCGCGTAAGCGCCGTCGTCCGCTACTCCAACGGCGCCATCCTCGGACTCGAATTCCTCGGCCAGCTTCCCCCCGACGACGAAACTAAGCGCCACCTCGGCGCCCTCTCCGATTCCATTCTCGAAGTCCCGGACACGATGCCCGCCCGTCCGCTAAATCCGAAAACGGTATTCTCCAGCCTTCGCAAGAAGAAAGAAGAACTCAAGCAACTGAAGCGGGAAATAGAGATTCTCAGCATCGCCGCCCTGCTGCTGGCCGACGGCGAATCTGAAATTGCCCACCTTCCCCCACCGCCCGGATGGGAGTCCGAAACCCGTCCCTGGCCCACGCAAGCCTGATGTTGTTATTAAGAATTTCGGATCCCACGATCCTGAGGGTGGAAAATAAAGATCACGGGTGGCCCATTCTAACGTCGCGCTTTTTACGACGTGAGAGTGGGGATTCCCATTTGCGCGGGATGCTGATTTGTATGGTTACCCCGAAGCCGCAAAGCGGCGAAAGAATGCAGCCCAAGCCACAAGGCGTGGGTAAGAACGCGCACAAGCAACCAGCCCCGAAGGGGCGAAAGAAACCCATCCTTGATGTCATCCTGAACAGCGGCGAAGCCGGTGTGAGGGACCGTACCTCCGCGGAAGCAAACCAGCAGCCGCCAAGGACGTGGCGTCATCTCTACTGCAAATCCGCGTAATCCGCGAAAAGGAAGTTACCTCTCCAACCTCCTCCGCATATACGCAAACGCCGCCTGCATCCGCGCCGCCCCTCCATCCGGATGAATCTCTCCCCGCCCCAAATCCATCACCGGACTCTCCGCCGCCGGAGTTCCAGCCGCCTCACTCTGCTCCGCGCCGTCGGCCTCGCTCGAATCTCCCACCGCCTCCCGCAACAACTCCCAAGCCTCGCGATACTTCTCATACCGCCCCGTCGCCGTGCAAAGCGTCACCGACCGCATCCCCTGAATCTCCTTCATCGGCAGGATGTACCAAACATCCTTCGGCACCACCAGCGCCGCCAGAAAATCGAACGCCCCCGGACGGTAAATATTGTGGCTGCTGCACACCGAGCACAAATATCCCTCGCCGTTCTTCGAGGGAAAGATCGTGCACTTCACCTGCACCGCCACAAACTTCCCCGGACGCCCCACCACCACATCAAAATTCTCCGAATCCCCAAACGGCTTCGAAGCCGGCAACCCCCGCTCCGCCGCCTCCGCCACAAATCGCAACTCCACCCACTCCCCCCGCTTCTTCTTGTCCGCGATCGAGTGCGTACTCTTCTTTGTAGTCGTGCGCGTATCCTTACCCTTCCGCTTAGCCACATTCACCTCAATGTCGATGGACGCCAGTCACGATTAGGATGGCGCGTTAGCCGCCCCCTTTTGGATGCGTCATTCCGAACGATCGCGTTTTATCCAGCGGTCGGAGGAATCTCGCGTGCAGCGGATGTAGCCCGATGCACGCAGGGTGCCCCATTTCTCGCGCGCCCTTTGTGCGAGAAGTGGGGACTTCGACGCCCCCACAACCATTGAACGTTTCTAGAAATCCAGAGGCAAGCATTTGGAAAGAAAAACTAGAGACGTTTCCCAAAACGGGAACGGATATACTCGTGTGGAGCGGACACTGCTGTCCGCTGTTTCTTTATTCCCGCGCGAACCTTACGCGCGCACCCGCCAGGATTCGAGGGCTGACTTTAATGCCCGCTCAATACGTGCCCCTCTGCGGCTGAAACCTAGCACGGCGATCATTTCATCCATAATCTGATCGTCGGTCCTTAGCAACCCATCAGAAGCGATCCACCGCAACAATTGTGCAAGCTCGGAAGGTGTGTATTGAGCGATCGATGTGCGAACTGGAATTATCGGTTTCGACCCTCGCTTGCGATGCGAGGAACTGGGGGAAATATGCTCCCCGCCATTACCATTCTCGTGATTGTCAAGATGTACCGCCGATTGATCGAGCTTGTCCGCAAATGTAATAGCCTCTTTGAATGCCTTCGATGCGCGCTCAATTTCCCCGGCTTTTTGCGTGAACCAGTCGGTCGACCAAATGCGATGGAATCTCCATCCCAGATTTTCAAGCTGCTGTTGCCTCAAACGATCGCGGTCCCGTGCAGTGTAGCTGGAATGATAGCTGGCCCCGTCACACTCGATCGCTAGGACATAACGCCCCGGTTTTGCAGGATGCTCCGCTACCATATCAATTCGAAACTGCGACGCGCCCATCTGCGGAATCAGCTTAATTCCTGCCGAACTCAGACAGTCGAAGACCTCGGCCTCAAACGCATTTAGAGGCTCGGACGTGAGATCGGCATCGCCCAATCGCTTACCATTGCTGGCCGCATACTGAAGATAGTTTCGCAGCAGTTCGACTCCGCTTCCTGGCCGAACACGAGAAAGGTCAATATCCAAATAACTGAATGAAGAAACCACGATCAATTTTTCACGCGCCCGGGGTGCTGCCACATTGAGTCGTCTCCGCCCTCCTTCAGGAATCAACGGGCCAAACCGTAGTGGCAAATTCCCCGAGCGATCTTTCCCATATCCAATACTGATGATAATCGCGTCACGTTCATCACCTTGAACGCGTTCGAGGTTCTTGATGAAGAACCTTTCCCCTTTGTTGGGATCGAAGAACGCTGCAAGTCCGTGGTTCTCCTCCAGCGCATGGTCAAGCGCAGCTTGGACGCGAGCCATATGACGTATCCCCATTGTGATTACGCCCAGCGTCAACTCCGGAGTCTTCCGTGCATGTTCCAAAATCAACGACACGACCTTTCGAACTTCAGCCGACGAACTATCCTCCTGACCATCAACATCGAATTCCTGTTTCACGAGCACGTGCGAAATGGCTGGTGGCCCACCTGGGCCTGGAAACGTTACAAGCCGATTCTGATAGATGTTCCGATTTGAAAAATTGATCAGACTTTCGTCTCGGCTTCGATAGTGCCAATCAAGGTAGGAACTGTTGAGGAACGAATTCATCGTGTCAAGCAAACTCTCGAAGCCCTCTGTCCCACTCGCCTCTTCATCGGCCAGCGATTCATCCTCATCGCTGGCAGCGAAGAATGCCGTTGGTGGCAACTGCTTGCTGTCGCCGGCAACCACAAGCTTCCGTCCCCGAAGAACCGAAGGAATGGCATCCTCTGGTAAAACCTGGCTTGCCTCGTCAAAGATCACGAAATCGAAATACTGTTTACTGCTGTCCAAAAGCTGGCTGACCGAGAGAGGGCTTGCCATCCAGCAAGGGCACACTGCAGTGAGTACATCCGCCGCCTGAGAGAAGACTCTTCTCAATGGTAGGTGGCGCCTCGTTTTGCCCGCCTCGGTTCGAATCAATTGCTCTCCCGCAGGGTTAGCATTCATCGCCGCAATCGTGCGCTCCCCATGGGCCCGCCGGACGCGATCGACGGCGAGTGCAATGCGCTCCTCATCTAAATGGGTAAACTCGTCAACATATCGGCTGTGAGTGGAACCGATAAATCCCCCGATCTCTGGGTCGGACTGCCTGACCTTATCCAAAGCCGATGCAATCCATGCGCATTGAAACATGTCAGGCCAGCACGATACATCTGGCCTTCGCAATCGAATTTCCTCCACGAGTTTTCCAACTCCAGCTGCCTCCAGCAACCGCTCCATCTGGTTCAATTTCGGGAGTTGGTAAGGAGTTTGTTGATCAGCCTGTAGCGCAGAGGCCAAGGATGTCAGTTCGTCCAAGGAAGACTGGTCAAGGTGTTTTGTGGGCAGAATCTTCGCAAGAGCCTCTACGTTGCTCACTAGCGTTCGCAGTACCGCCACATGTTTGCTTGACTTTTCAACTCGTTTTGGAAGACTACCGTCCTGCGACGCGGCTTTCCATTTATTGAGCTGCTCTAGAGCACAACTGACCTCCCCGAACAGCTCTCTAGAAGATGCCCTTTCGTTACGCACGCTCAATATTGCGGCACGTGTCCGCCGGTAAGCGCCGTTCGTAAAGAAAGCCCAGAAAGCCCCGAATCCCCCATCGCGCCCGGGAGAAAAATCATGCAAGATCGATTCCAAGTTTCGTTGATAGAGCTGCGGAGAATAAAGCGAAAGAGTTTGATCGACCTCGTCTAGCAAGTCAGCCTGTGCTCGTAACTCTCCCAGCGAATCCGGGCGCTTCAATGCAGTTTCCCCACACACTTCGTGGATCGAAGCAAGACCAATCGGCAGACTGTCTGTATTCGCTCGCTGCACCAGGTCGATCGCGTTCTGCACGGCGGCGCCGTCGAAAAGAGCGGCACCGGTCCATGGAGAAGAATCGGTCCGAAGAAATAGTGAGGCCAATCCTCCAACCTCTATGAGCAAATCCTTCACCTGCTGGCCAACATCAGGAGTTAGACGTGCAAGTTCCTCGTTTCGCCATCGGACTGACGAATCAACCGTGCGTTGCAGACGCAACAACATTCCCTGCATTTCATACGCACTCTTCTTGATGGGTTCTCGCATGCAGTGCATACGTGCATCGTGCGAGTTGAGCCGGGTTCTCCGGTCGATGAATTGAGAATGCACTTGCTGGCAGTTCACCGGAACTGCTGACCTAACAGCGTCCAGCGTGTTCGCAACTTGCTGCATTACCTTCTTGGATGATAGATCGGCGCCATGTAGGTCTATCGCCAGATGGCCCAGCCCCACGGCCTCCAGTCGCCGCTTAACTACTTCCAGCGCGGCTTTCTTCTCCGCGACGAACAAAACTCGCCTTCCCACAGCGGCCAGGCTAGCAATAAGGTTGGTGATGGTCTGGCTCTTGCCAGTTCCCGGCGGGCCGTGAATTACCCGGCTTTGGTCAGCGGTTACTGCTGCGATCGCTCGTTGTTGGCTTGAATCTGCATCGAGTACAAGAAATTCATTATCGGGCGGTATGTCGTCAAACTGTTTTGGATCCGGATCAACCTGTTCCGCATTGACATCACTTTTGGCTTTGCTGTCTCCCGCAATCGCAGAAATCAGATCGTGCAAAGGGAGATCATTGGCCCTCTCTTGCAGGTCCTTCACCATTGCCATCTTTTGAAAAGCAAAGTTTCCAAGGAGGACCGTTAGGTTAATCTCGAAGTCCTTCACCTCTCTCATTGAGTTCACGATCTTTCCACAAAGGCCTTTAATGTCGAGGACTGTGCCCTCCTCCTCGTCGCCCGCGAACTCGGTCAAGAGTTCCTCTGGATGCAGCTTGAGTTTGAATTGCTCTTCAAGAACATGGAGTAGAACGAGATTCAGTTGAAAGCTCCCGGTAGCGGCCAAGTTGTAAGATTCGCTACCCTCTTTCTTACTGATGGCCACCGGTAGCATGAGGACCGGCGCTTCCGCCGGTCTGCCTCCATCGAGGGAAGGCCAAGTCGCAACTCCGAAAGTCGCGAATAAGGTGCTTAGACCTTTTTCTTCGGCATTCTCCAGAGCGCGCTGCGAAATATCGCGAAAACTCTTCGATGCCGCTTCTCTCTCAATCTGCGGTACCAGCTTCGCACCAGCAACACCTTCCCCGGATATCAGATCGCGAAGCAGTTCAGGCGGTGTCTGTGACAAATTAAGTGTGCCGGTTTTGAGAGGACGAAAATAAAGAAGGTTGTTTCGCCGGGACAGGTCAATCAGTTTCCGGATCCAGTTCTGTCGGGCAGTTTCGACTGTTCGCCGGCGCGCCTCCGAGATCTGTGGCGTAGACGGGGGCCCAGACGGCCCCGAAGAACGAACAAACGTACTCATTCCACTCCTTTAGCGCGGGGGAGGGCCACCATACGGTGGTCGCTGAGTATACGTTAGATTTGGAATGTTTGGAGATCAGAATCGCGTGTGCGGACTGACTGTCGCAAAATCTGCCCAAACGACAACGGCCCCGAAATGTTCGGGGCCATCGTCAAATCCGTAGTGTAAGCACTCTGTCGCTATTAAGTATCGGAAAACGCCAATCCAGAGTCAAGTTACTTGAGGAGATTATCTCTGTGTTTTCTCCTTAAAAAGAACTCCTCCACATGGGAGA
>DATAUY010000111.1:0-7686 GCA_036268025.1 Candidatus Sulfotelmatobacter sp.
CTGCTGCAACTGGGAACAGTGTGGCTTCCCCTGCCGCATCTGTTGATGGTCCCGTTTCTTATCTCGCGGCATATGTGGCAAAGCGGAGCCGGCGGCTCGATTCCGTCGATGGCCGGATATGTGTTTGGTGTGATCGGCATCTTCCGGCTTACTCGGGATGCGCTTTCGCGCAGCGCGGCGCCAGATCGCTTTTCGCGAATTGCCGCCTGGGCGGCGGCGATCGTCTATGCCGCAAATCCCAATCTGGTTTACATGCAAGCTACAGCGATGGGAGAGTCGCTGTATCTGGCCTTTTTCATCTGGGCGATCATGTATTTCGGCGAGTGGATGCGCGGCAACGCAAAGTCGCTGAACAGATGCGGTGTCTGTCTGGCGGCGGCTTGTCTTACCCGCTATGACGGATGGTTTCTGGCGGCTGCAATGGCTGGGGTGGCCATAGCGTTCGTGGTTTTCTCCGAAAGCAAGCCACGGATTAGTCGTACACCGGCTGGAAGATTTGTTCTTATTGCAGCCGCAGCGCCTGCCTTATGGCTGGCTTACAACGGCATCGTTTATCGGAATCCGCTTGAATTTGCCAATGGGCCATACTCCGCGAAAGCGATTGAACGGAAGACGCAGAGCACAGGGAATTCGGGGCATCCAGGAGGCGGGAATCCGTTGCTCGCCGGAAGTTACTTCGTGAAGTCGGGTGAAGCCAACGTTGCGCACAACGAATGGCTGCAGCGGGGCTGGATTCTCCTGCTCGCGGGCAGCATTGGTTCGATATTTTGGCTTTGTCGAGTTGGACATGTCGCAAACACGGCAGCACTTCCGTTTGCTTTCCTGCTTCTGCCCATCCCTTTTTATGCGCTTTCGATTGCCTACGGCGGAGTGCCTCTTTTCATCCCGTACTGGTGGCCGTTCAGTCACTACAATGTTCGCTACGGACTGCAACTGCTGCCGGCATTCGCGGTAGCGGTGGCGCTGCTGGTCTATCTTGCTTTGGGAGCGGAAAGCGCCAACAAGCGATTGCGTCTGGCATGTGGTTTAGGAGTAGGAGCATTCTTAGCAGCTAGTTACGTTACGGTCTGGCAGGGTACCCCGATTTGTCTCGAAGAAGCGCAAGTGAATATGCGCACGCGCAATCAGTTTGAGAGGGAACTCGCGGTCATGCTTGGGACGCTGCCAGATCGATCTAGGATTCTGATGTATTTAGGCGATCATGTTGGGGCACTCGAACTAGCGGGTCTCCCACTGAAGCGCACGATCAACGAAGGCAATCATCGCGTGTGGAAGCAGCCGTCGGATCCCGAAGGACTGTGGGAGCGGGCCCTGGCCAATCCGCCGCAGTACGTCGATTACGTGCTTGCGTTCGAGGGCGATCCCGTCTGGCAGGCGGTGCAGGGAAGGCATCTGCGCGAACTCATCGAACTTCATGTCACGGGGCAAGCGCGCGCCGTGCTCTACAAGGTGCGGTAATCACGTGGGTTAACCCAGGACCTTCCGTCTGCGGTGATAGAATCCGGCCATCCGAAACATGTCTGAAGCGCGCAAATACCGGTCATGAGCTGGCAACATTTTCTCGATCTGCTGCGCGAGGAGATGGCGAGCGGCATCGTCGGCAACTCGCTCACACGGCTGATCTTTGCCGCCTTCCTTGGCGGCATCATCGGGCTGGAGCGTGAGCTGAATCATCGCCCGACCGGGTTGCGTACGAACATGTTCATCTGTTTTGGCGCGGCGCTGTTCACGGTTCTTTCGACGGCGTTGGCGGGCATTCCCTCGGATGCGGCGCGGATCGCCGCGCAGATCATCCCGGGTATCGGCTTCATTGGCGCGGGATCGATCCTGCATACGCGAGGCCTGACCTCGGGACTAACGTCCGCAGCGACTCTGTTCGTGGTCGCGTCCATTGGGATGGCCGCCGGCGGCGGCCTCTACATGACCGCGATGTTCGCCACGGGCGTCGTGTTGATCGCGCTGTTTGCCCTGGGACATTTCGAGGAGACGTTCAACCTGAAGATTCTCCTTTCGAGTTACGAAGTGACCGGGCCGAGCGTGGAAGAGATCAGCAATGAGGTGAACCGGATCCTTGAAGGGCATCATCGCTTCATGCAAAACATGAACAGCGGGAGCACGGGAAAGCACATACGCCTTCAGTTTGACGTGGAGGGCTGCAACCGCGAGCAGATGGCTCTTCTGCGCGAATTGAAGGCTTCCAGCGTTCTGGGCAGCGCGACTTCTCTTGGCCGCGTGGAGCGCGATTGAATCACGGCGCCCGCACGATCCCTTTCGTCAAGGCCAGCGCCTGCGGCAACGACTTCCTGCTGATCGACGGAGCATTGGCGCCGCCCGATATTGCCGAGTTTACGCGCCGTATCTGCGACCGCCATGAAGGTGTTGGGGCGGATGGCGTGGAGTGGATGTCTCCGCATTTTTCCTCGGATGTCGAGATTCGACTGATCAATGCCGACGGATCGCAGGCCGAGATCTCCGGCAATGGCACGCGCTGTGTTGCAGCTTACGTTTGCGCGACGCGGGGGAAAGAGCGCATTTCAATTTTGACCGGGGCAGGGGCAAAGGTTTGTACGCTGACTATGCGGCGCGAGTTGGAATACGAGTTTGAGATCGAGATGGGTAGGGCAGTCGTGGATCCGGAATTGGCGTTGAAGGTCAGCGCCGGGGAAGTGAAGGGAATTCCTGTTTCGATGGGTAATCCACATTATGTGATTTTCGTCCCGCAATTCGCGGAAGATTGGCAGAGCCAGGCAGCGCGGATTCAACGTCTGCCACACTTCAAAGAGGGCGTGAACGTTGAGTTTGTCACCGCAAATGGACTGCATGACGTGAATGTGAGATTTTTTGAGCGCGGGGTAGGGGAGACGCAGTCGTCAGGCACGGGCTCTTGCGCCTCGGCCGCCGCCGCAATGGCCTCTGGACATGCCGAATCGCCAGTCAGAGTGCATGCGCCGGGCGGTGTGCAGACCGTCCGCAAACCGGGCGACGATATTTTTCTGCGCGGTCCGGCGCGGCTGATTTGCCGGGGAGAGTTCTTTCTCAGCTAACCCATCGCCATGACGCATTCCCATTTAATCAAACCGCCAGCACTCCGGTTGGGAGATACCATCGGCGTCGTCGCGCCCGCGAGCAATGTGAAACAGGCCGAACTGGAAGCAGGCTGCGAGGCACTCCGCAAGGCGGGATATAAGCCTTTCTACTTCGATTCCATCCTGCAACGTGATCTTTACTTTGCGGGGCCGGCAGAGCGGCGTGCGCGGGAACTGGAAGAAATGTTCGAGAGCGATGACGTCCGGGCGATCGTATGCGCGCGCGGCGGGTATGGCTCGAACTATCTCCTGCGCAAGCTGGATTGGGCGAGGATTAACGCGCACCCGAAAATATTTGTGGGCTATAGCGATCTCACGACTCTGCTGACGCAGTTTCTGGATGCGAATGGAATGGCGGTTTTTCACGGGCCGATGGTCGCCAAAGATTGGGCGCATGTGTACGGCGGAGAAATGGCTTCCTGGCAAGCTGCTTTGTCGGGTACAAACCCGTGGGACGTACCTCTGAACGATGGTGTCCATGGATTGGTAGATGGCGAAGCAGAAGGTGTTTTGTACGGCGGATGCTTGTCGATTTTGGTGGCTTCGCTGGGTACCCCATACGAGATCAAAACGCCGGGCAAAATTCTGTTTCTTGAAGATGTGGCGGCCAAACCCTTTCAGATCGATCGCATGCTGATGCAATTGAAGCTAGGAGGGCATCTCGATCATGTGCGCGGGATTGTCTTCGGCGAGATGGTTGACTGCGTTCAGGCGGCGAATCAGGATTACACATTGCAGGAAGTGGTTGGCAGGATTGTGGGAGATTTGGGAGTTCCAGTGGCTTACGGATTGAAATCGGGGCACGTGTCGTCGGGGAATATCACGTTGCCGTTTGGAGTGAAGGCACGGCTGGCAGTACAAGGTGGGGATGTGAGCTTGCGAATTCTGGAGGCTGCGGTCAGGCCGTAGTTTGTCCTAGAACAAATCCCCACTTCTCGCGCACAGAACGCGCGAGAAATGGGCATCTGCCTTTCAGTGAGTTGGACTAGCTTTCGGTTAGGGTTTTTGGGTGGGTCTAATCAGAATCTCGCTCATGAAGGACTGCGGCGACTGGGTCACCAGCATGGCGACCGCGTGGGCAATGTCGTCTGACTGGAGCATCTTGTTTGGATCTTTGCCCGCATGGGGGCTCAATTCCGTATCCACGGAACCGGGGCAGACCACCGAGACTCTGATGTTGTGTGGCCGCAGTTCCTCGGCGACAGAGTAGGTCAGTCCATTCAATCCCCATTTGGACGCTGCGTAGGCAGCGCCGTTGGGAAGCGCGTTTTTTCCCGCAAGAGACGAGACATTGATGATGTGTCCGCCGTAGGCGCGGATCATCATAGGCGCGAAACACTTGATCCCGTAGTACACGCCGCGAAGGTTCGTGTTCAGGATGCGGTCCCAGTCTTCGGGCAAGAGATTGTGCAGGGCGTCATTGAAGCCGGCGACTCCGGCATTGTTGACGAGAATGTCCAGGCGGCGGAAAGTGCTGTCCACACGCGTGGACGCGTATTCGAGCTGATGCAGCACCGTTACATCGCAGGGAATCACCTCGGTCTTACCGCCGAGATCAGTAATCGACCGTGCGGTTTCTGCCAGCGAAGACTGAGTGCGTCCGAGCAGAACGGCGGTTGCGCCCATGGCGGCGAGTTTGCGGGCGATGGCGGCGCCGATGCCGCGCCCGGCACCGGTGATAACAGCGACTTGCCCATCGAGAGGTTGGCTGGTGTCCATATAGAAATATCGTCTCCGTGCGCGCTCGCGGGGCGGAAGGGAACATCCGCAGCTTCCGCTATGCGCATCTTAGCAATAAAGAGGGCGCGGAGAGGTAGCCGCTTGCCTTCGGAGAGAGAGGTACTTATAATCCCGCCAGCCGGGATAAGAGTTAGCTCTCTGTAAAGCGGTGCGCGCTAAACTCTTGCCTCCCGGGGCCCCCTGCCAGGATGCCCGGCATTCCAAAGCAGGATCCGAACGCAATGAGGTCCGGCGGAATGCAGTTGGCGCTGAATCAGTAGAACCACGATTCCTAGAAAGTATTCCCAGAAGAGTTCAAGGAGCCATAGTGATGAAAACGATCCTGCTTACGGTTGTGCTTGGGGCAACGCTGGCAGCAATGGGGCAAGCTACTACCCAGCCAGCTCAGGGACAACCGGCCGCGCCGGCGGGCCAGGCGGCAGCGCCTGCTGCGCCTGCTTCCCAGGCGCCGGTTATCAAAGATCCTGCCGAATACAACGCCTACGTCGCGGCTGTTCAGGCGAAGGACGCCAACGCGAAGATCAGCGGGCTGGAGGCATTTGTCGCGCAGTATCCCAACAGCGTGATGAAGAACCAGGCGCTGGAAATCCTGATGGGAACATACCAGCAGGCGAACAATCCCAAGAAAACCGTAGAGACCGCGCAGAAGCTGGTGACCTCCGATTCCTGCAACGAGCGCGGATTGGCGCTACTGGCCTACTTTGATCGTGTCATGGCACAAAACGGCGATCCGAATGCCAAGCAGGAGCTGGCGGATGGCAAGAAGTACGGACAACAGGGTCTGGATTGTCTTCCCAAGGTAACGGACCAGGAATTACTGAAAAGTAAACCGCAAATGGAAGGAATCTTTCATTCCGCGATCGGGATTTCGGATATGCAAGATAAAGACTACGCGGGCGCAATCGAAAATCTGAAACCCGCTGTCGAGGGAAACCCGCAGGATTTTAGCGTTGTTTACCCTCTCGCATTGGCCTACTGGCCCGATCCGAAGACTCCGACGACGCCCGAGAATTCCCTGAATTCGATCTGGTATGCCGCACGAGCGTCAGTGGTTGCGCCAGCCCAAGCCCAGACGCAGATTGAAAAGTATGCCCGTTCGCTCTATGTGAGATACCACGGAGGCGATGACGGCTGGCCCGATGTGCTCGCGGCAGCCAAAGCGGCCCCCAAACCCTCAACCGATTTGGCTACACTCATCAAGCCGGCGCCGACTCCGGCCGACCAGGCGCACAAGATGGTTCAGGACACGACGCCTGACAAAATGGATTTCGCAACCTGGGAATTCGTCCTGACCAACGGCAGCCAGGCCGATCAGGACACCGTCTGGAATGCCATTAAGGGAAAAGCTGTGCAGATGGTGGGTACGGTCATCAGCACAGAGCCGGACACGGTTATGGTTGCCGGCAGTTCGGATGACATTGATGCCAAGAAGGCTGACATCACCCTGAAGTTCGAAGAAAAAATTCCGACGAGAATGGTTCCCAAGGAAGGCGATGACAAGTTTCAATTCCAGGGAGAACCGGCCTCATACACTTCGAATCCCTTCATGATGGTGATGGAGAAAGGCCAGTTGCTGAGGGCGGCTAAGCCCGCGGCTCCAGCGCACCGACCTGCAGCCAGGAAACCGGCGGCACAGTAACAGGCTTTTCGTTTTGAATTCCGGGCAGCCAGCAATGGCTGCCCTTTGTTTTTGGCCGAGCAAAAGTCAAAGGCAATAACCACGAAGGACAGGAATGCGCACGAAGGAAATCCCTGGCTTCCTTCGTGCGCCTTCGTGACTTTGTGGTTACGCTCTTGGTCGCTAGCGGACGATCTTCTTTTCCAGAGAAACCGGACGGGCGCTGCGCACCGGGCGCTTGACACCGTCGCGTAGCTGACGGACATCAATCTTGAGTTCGGTGATGGTGCGGCTGAGCGTGTTGCGGTGCATGCCCAGTTCGCGCGCGGCGCGGCACTGGTTGCCTTTGTTCTCCTGTAGAACGGTCAGGATGAAGCGCTTTTTGAATTCACGCACGCCTTCGGAATAGAGAATGTTGCTGCGGTACATTTGCAGGACGAGTGCTTCCAGTTGATCTTTCACGATGGGTCTCTCTTTGTCTTTGCCAGGAATTTTTCACTGCACCGCAGCCTATTTCGGCGTGGCCTGGGAGCCAGATAATCTTTGAGGCGCCTGATGAAGCAAGTCGAGTCCCTGATAGAAACGCGCACGCAACTCCGAAGGCGCCAGCCAGATGGCCGCCCGTCCTACGACAAGAAAATAGGGCGCCAACTGCGAATTCTGTAGCAGCTTCGATGTCGGCTCAAATACCGTCATCCCCATCAGGATTACCGCGACCATCAGTCCGCCCTTCAGCAAGCCCAAGACAGCGCCGAGGAAACGGTCAAAACCACTAAGTCCGGATTTTTTCATCACCCATCGGGCGATCCGGGCGGCAATGCCGAAGAGGATCGCGATGGCGAAAAAGATAATCAGAAAGCCGAGAATCTCAGCCAACCACGGGTTCTTTAAAAATGACTCAAACCACTCTGCCAGGGTGCGGTACTTCCAGACAGCGACGACATAACCAACGACAAGGCCGGCAATCGTCAGAGCCTCAGAAAAAAAACCCTGCATGGCCGCCCCAATCACATTGAGGAGCACGACGGCACAAATGGCCCAGTCCGCGATCGTCATACGGTACGCTCGCGGAGGATTGCATTAAATATCTTTCTATACATCCAGCTTGTGCCCCGTAAGCTGGAAATAGGCTTCGAGGTACTTTTCGCTGGTTCGCCGTGCCACGTCCTGGGGGAGGGCCGGTGCGGGCGGCTGCTTATTCCACTGAATTTGCTCGAGATAATCCCGAACGTATTGCTTGTC
>DATAUY010000112.1:0-4233 GCA_036268025.1 Candidatus Sulfotelmatobacter sp.
AAGGAGCATCCCTGTGACATTGGCTTTGGGACAGTGAGCGCCTTTGGGTGGCGCAGCGATTTCAGCCCTGCCAAACGGTTCTTTTTTAGTGGAATAATCGCAGCTGTAAAGCGCTGCGCCACCCCAACCCTGTTCCTCGCCCTCCTGGCCGGAAACCTTGCCAACGCCCAGGTCACTTTCGAGCGCCTGAAGAACGCCGACAGAGAGCCGCAGAACTGGATGACCTACTCCGGCGATTATTCCGGAAAGCGCTTCAGCGCTTTAGACCAGATCAACGCGGCGAACGTAAAGTCGATGGTTGCAAAGTGGGTTTATCAAACCGGCGCGACGGGAAAACTGGAAACGACTCCGCTCGTGGTAGACGGAATTCTCTATGCCACCGCGCAAGATGATCGCGCGTTTGCCGCTGACGCGCGCACAGGCCGGCCAATCTGGATGTATCAATACCCTATGCCGTCCGACATTCGCCCATGCTGCGGGCATGTGAATCGTGGGCTGGCCATTCTCGGCGACAAAGTTTTCCTCGGAACTCTTGACGCACACGTGATCGCACTCGACGCGAAAACCGGCAACGTGATCTGGGACAAAGTCGCAGCCGACTATCGCACCGGCTACAGCTTCACCGTTGCGCCGCTTGCCGTGAAGAATCTAATTGTGATCGGCGTCTCCGGAGGCGAGTACGGCATTCGTGGATTTATCGACGCGTACGACGCCGAAACCGGCGAACGCAAGTGGCGCTTTTATACCGTGCCCGGGCCGGGAGAACCGGGACACGATACCTGGGAAGGCGATTCGTGGAAAGTAGGTGGCGCGCCGGCATGGAATACAGGAACATATGATCCGGCCACGAATCAGATTTTCTGGCCTACGGGAAATCCGGCGCCATCGAATCGCGGCGAAGGGCGTGAGGGCGACAACTTATACAGCAATTCCCTTCTTGCGCTGAACACCGACACCGGCAAGCTCAACTGGTATTTCCAGTTCACCAAACACGACGAGCACGACTGGGATGCAACGCAGGTCCCAATCATCGTGGACGCTGGCGGCAAACATCTGATCGCGCAGGCCAACCGCAACGGATTTTTCTACGTGCTCGATCGGACGAACGGCAAACTGATTTCTGCGACAGCTTACGGGAAACAGACATGGAGCGACACGAAAGACGGCGAAGGCCGTCCGGTGGCGAAGAAAGAAGCTTCGCCGACACTCAAGGGACACACGGTTTGTCCTGGTGCCCTGGGAACAACGAACTTCATGGCGCCGACGTACGATCCGCAAACTGGATTGTTTTACGTGACGGCGCGAGACCAGTGCGACATTTTCTCGACGGCTCCGCAACCGTATGAGGCTGGGCACGCCTTTTACGGCAGCGCTTACTTTCCGTCGGAGGAAGCGCGACCGTACCTGGGATTCTTAAAAGCAATCGATCCAGCGACCGGCGAAATCAAAGAAAGGTTCCAGCACACATCGCCAACGTGGTCGGGTGTGCTTTCAACGGCGGGTGGCCTGGTTTTCAGCGGAGACGCTGAAGGAAACTTCATCGCTTTCGATGCTGGCACGCTCAAGCCTCTGTGGCACTTCCAGATGGGTGGCGCGGTGTATGCAGCCCCGATGGCGTTTGCGGTGAATGGCAAACAATATGTCGCAATTGCAGCAGGGAGTGCGATCTATACGTTCGGCTTGCCTTAACTCGGATATGACTTCTGCCGATGAATCCTCCAAGGGGCATCTGTGGAGGACATCGATATCGCCGAGTTCAAGCGGAAATGCTTCGCCGTGATTGAGCAGGTTCGGAAGACCCAGAAACCGATCTGCGTAACTCGCGATGGCAAACCCATCGCCCAAATCACGCCAGTTCCACCGCCACGTCCCGCAAACTGGATTGGCTCGATGAACCAGGGTCGAATTCTGGGCGACATCATCAGTCCTGCGACCCCCGAGTCGGACTGGGAAGCATCGCGGGATGAAGCCCTGAAACATCCCTCCCAGCGTCGAAATCGACGCCGTTAAAGGTCCGCCCGTTGCTTCTCCCGCTACCCCGGTTGACTCTCCACAGCCTGCGGCGCTAATGTGGATTTAACACCGGAAAGGAGGTGGTCGGATGACAAGTTCTGAAGGCAGTTGTAGATCTACACAAAGACCAGGTGAGGTGGCTGAGACTTAGAGCGGTCGCTCTAAGCGGGGCTTTGGGCGCGGAATTCGCAAGAACTGCGCTTGAGGCTACAGCCCGCATACTAACCGGTGATTTAAGGATTGATTCCGCCTGACGCAGGTCGGTCAGGATCGTCGAACAGACGAACCCGGAGTTGCCGTAGAGGCCACGTTAGAGTGACCACCTCTTGGTCAATCCAAAACAGTCCACCGGATGGCCCGCAGGTTAGCGCCTGCGGGCCGTTCTTTTTGTATGCACTCTTACTAGAGACTCCCTTTGCGCGAAAGGCGCGAATCAAAATGAATGTAATGGAGTATGATGCCATCCCATGACGGTGATTGATCCAGAGCAGGAACGCGGGAGGCTTGCTGAAGTCTATGGATCGCAGTCGGATGAGGAATTGCAGCAAGTGGCAACCGAAGCGCCCGAGTTGACGGACATTGCGCGTGAGACGCTGCGAGCGGAATTAACGAAACGCGGCCTTTACATCGGACAACTGGAAGAACCAGTCGAATCAGCAGAGGCGGAGTTCCGCGATCTGGTCGAGATACGCCGCTTTTGGAACCTGCTCGAGGGCGAACTCGCGAAGGGGTTGCTCGAAGCGCAAGGGATCGAGGCATTCCTCTTCGATGACAACATGCTGCGCATGGACTGGTTCAATGCCAATGCAATCGGCGGAGTGAAGTTGCGGGTGGATGCGCGAAATGTCGAGGAAGCCAACCGGATATTGGAAGAAAACGCTCCTGGCGAGGCGCATGCGGAAGAATCGGGCGCGGCTGAAGGGGATTCGTCAACCTAGCTTCGCGAATCCTTTTTGAATGACGTCGTGCGTATCTCCGGCGAGTGTCAGTGCTGGTAATTCTTCGCGGGCGAACCAGTGGACCTCGGCGGCGTCGCTGGAGGCTTGCAGTTCTCCTCCAACGACACGGCAGAGAAAATCGATAAGAACATAGTGATACTGCACGCGCTTCTCGGGATTGTGCAGGATGCGGTCGTAGACGCCGAGCAGTTCTCCGGGCTCGACGATCAATCCGGTTTCCTCGCGAACCTCGCGGATAGCCGCCTCGCGGATCATTTCGCCGACTTCAAGAACTCCGCCCGGGATGGACCACTGCCCCTGGATGGGCGGATGGGCGCGCTTCACCAGCAGAACTCGGTCGCTCTCGATGATGACCGAGCCGACACCGACGAGGGGAAATTCGGGAAATTCGCGATTCACTTGCAGGGGATTATAGCTGGCGTAACCAGCAATGAGCTCTGAGCGATGGGCAACGAGCACGCGTGGGCAAAGTTCTTGCTTAACGCTTAACGCTTATCGCTACAGCTCATTGCCCATCGCTCACCGCTCTACCGTTCTCGATGTACAGCCTTTTCCATGTCCGCTTGTTAGAATTGCGTTGCGATGGCTCTTGAGGAATACAAACGAAAACGGCGGTTTGAAGAAACGCCCGAGCCTCCAGCGAAAGTGGAGAAGAAGAAAGGCAACCGGTTCGTCGTGCAGAAGCATGACGCGACGCGGTTGCATTACGACTTTCGGCTGGAGATGGAAGGCGTGCTGAAGTCCTGGGCTGTCCCGAAAGGACCATCGCTCGACCCTGCCGACAAGCGGCTCTCGATGCAGGTGGAGGATCATCCGGTTTCGTATTTCGACTTCGAAGGCAACATCCCCGAGGGCAATTACGGCGCCGGCAGTGTGATGGTGTGGGACGTGGGCACATGGCAGCCGCTGTCGCCGATACAAAAAGACGGCAAATACGTTCCCGGTACCGAAGCCGAAGCGGCAGCAATGATTGCGAAGGGCGATCTGAAATTTCGGCTGAACGGCAAGCGGCTCAAGGGCGACTTCGCCCTGATCAAGATGAAAGGCCGGCGTCCGGGAAGCAAAGGCAACGAATGGTTGATGATCAAGAAGCACGACGATCAGGTGGTCGAGGGATATGACGCGGGCGACATCGACGAATCCGTTCTCAGCAAGCGCAGTATGGACGAGATTGCCGGTGATGCCGGATCGCGCGAGTGGAAAAGCCGTCCTGCGGGACGCGGGAAACTGAAAGCCGCCTGGCTCGCCGACGCGATTGCTC
>DATAUY010000113.1:0-4728 GCA_036268025.1 Candidatus Sulfotelmatobacter sp.
CCGGCGCGTGGCATCGCGGACCCTGAAGAACGGCTGCGCGCCCTGATCCGCCTGCACATCGAGGTCGTGCTCAGCCCTCGCGACCGCGAGATTACGGTCATGCTGCACGAGAACCATCCGCTGCCGTCCGCGCTGCGCAAACGCATCAACGCGCGCAAGAAGGAATACATTCACTTCGTCGAAGAGCTGATGGCCGACGTGCAGCGCTCGCGCCGTGCTAAGGGCGCAGTCACCCCGCGTGCCGCGGCGTTTGCGCTCCTGGGCATGATCAACTGGATCTACCAGTGGTATAAGCCCGAGGGAAATCTTCAGGCGCAGAATCTCATCCCGCAGTTTACTGAGCTGGTGTTGGGAGGGATTTTCGTTTGAAGACGCAGTTTACTCGCATTGACCGGATCGAGCGGGATCGAACGGCCGCTGGCAAGCTGTATCGCGAATTTCTACGCGTGCCATCGATGAGCGCGGGACTTTATGTGCTCGCGGCAGGAGCGACCGATCCGCAAAAACCTCATCATGAAGACGAGATGTACTACGTGATTCGCGGAAAGGGACGATTTCGCGCTGGAGACGACGATCAGGAAGTTTCGGCGGGAAGCGTGCTTTTCGTGGCGGCTGAAGTCGAGCACCGCTTCTACGACATCACAGAAGAACTAGCGGTGTTGGTGTTCTTTGCGCCAGCAGAGAGTTAGCACCGTCCCTGAAAACTGTCATCCTGAACGGCGGCGAAGCCGGCGCGAGGGACCTTACGACGGATTGACCCCACGTCTGCAGTGGACGGGCAATCAAGTTCCGCTTCCACCGCATCGGTTGTTCATGCCGTCGTAAGGTTCCTCACCGTGGCTTTCGCCCCGGTTCAGAATGACATCGCCTGAATGGTTGATGCGCGCTTTTTGCTGGCCTACTTATGAGCCGGAATCCAGTAGACCTCTTCCTTCACCGAATTCCTGTCCACGAATCCGCGCCGCCTCAGGATCGCCTTGCTGTGCTCGATCATTTCCGGATGTCCGCATAAGTACGCGACGGTATTGCCGGTGTCGAGCCCCCACTGATCGGCGTACTTGCGCAGAATGTCATCGGCACGGCCAATTTCTCCCGCCCAATCGGAATGGTCCCATGGGCGGCTCACCGTCGGCACATAGGTGAACCACGGCAGTTCCTCGCTGAACTTTGCGAGTTCTTCGCGATAGCCGAATTCCCAAGGGCGGCTCGCGCCGTTTAATAAGAAAAGTTTGTGGCTGCCGTCGAACGTGCCTGCTCTCCACTGTTCCGCGAGCGTTCGCACGTAGCTGACAAACGGCGCGACTCCGGTTACGGTTGAAACCAGCAGATGATTCTTCCGCCCGCTCTGCATGTCGAGCGAGAATTTTCCCTTTGCAACTTTTCGCATCGAGAGTTGATCGCCGGGCTGAAGCTTGTAAAGCCGGGGCGTCAGCGCCCCCTGCGGCACCAGTTCGAAGAAAAATTCGACTTCCTCTTCGGAAGGCGATGACACGATCGAATAGGCGCGCTCGACGAGCTTTCCATTGTCTCGTTCGACTCCGAGTGTTGCGTACTGTCCGGGAACGAACTTGAACTCGCCCCCTGCCTGAACGCGAATCATCCACAAATCGGGACCGAAATCGACGCGGGTTGCGACCTGCGCGCGATAGAACTTCTGCTCCGGAATTGCGATTACAGTCGCCATCGAAATGTTAAAGGCCGCTTCTGTCCTTACTTATGTTGATGTACGAACCTGTCGCTGGGACTCGGCGACGATTGCCTCATGGGCTGAATAGCTCGGATCGTCACCTGAGTGGCCATATCGTAGACGCGGACGGCAAGGCTGGAAAGAGAATTATTTGGTTCGGACGGATTCGGCTGGGCGGACTTGTGGCACGGATATCCGGGGTTTCCCGTCCGGCCCTATTTGGGCTTGTTCCCGCTCAGACTCGAATCCAGCAAAGATGTGACATCGATGGTCGCGAGTTGTTCCAGGACCATGCGGAGGGCGCGGAGAACTTCTTCGGCGACCGTGGCTCTCAGGGCAAATTTAAGCATGCCGTCCGGAGTAAATTGCGCGCCCTTCTGCGTGGAGACGAAGCGGGCAAGTTGTTCTGGATCGATGGCGGCGCTCTGGCGGAATTTGAATGTCACAGTGTCCCGCTTGCGCTCGATGGCATTCACGCCCACGCGTATGCAAAGCAGCTTCAGAGATGCGTAGTCGAGTAGATTGCGAACTGCCGGTGGCGGAGTCCCGTAGCGGTCTTCGAGTTCTCCAGCGACATCTGAGAGTTGAGATTCGGTTTCGACGCGGGCGACGCGCTTGTACATCTGAAGGCGCTGGTTTTCCTCCGGAACATATTCGCCCGGAATCCGAATGTTGAGCCCGAGATTGAGCTGCGTTTCCGCTTCGTCAGGACCGGCCTCGCCCTTCATCTCGCGGACCGCGCGGTCGAGCATCTGCGTGTAAAGTTCAAAGCCGACAGCCTCGATGTGGCCGCTCTGCTCGCCTCCAAGCAGATTTCCCGCGCCCCGCAGTTCGAGATCGAGCGCGGCAATTTTGAATCCTGCGCCGAGATCGGAAAATTCTTTCAATGCTGCCAGTCGCCGCCGCGCAATCGGCGTGAGTTCCATTTCGCGCGGAATCAGCAGATAGGCGTAGGCGCGACGGTTCGAGCGTCCGACGCGTCCGCGAAGCTGATACAGCTCTGACAATCCAAGGCGTTCGGCACGGTTGATGAGGATCGTGTTGCAAAGAGGAATGTCGAGGCCGTTCTCGATGATCGTTGTCGCCACAAGAATGTCGGCCTCGTGGTGCATGAACTTCAGCATCACTTTTTCTAGCTCGCCTTCGGACATCTGTCCGTGACCGACGATGACCCGCGCCTTCGGGACCAGTTCCTGAAGTTTCGCGGCGATTTCCCAGATCGTATCGACGCGGTTGTGGACGAAATAGACCTGGCCACCGCGCTCCAATTCTTGTTCGATCGAAGATTGAATCAGCTTGTCATCCCAACTCGCGACGACGGTCTGGATCGCCATGCGGTCTTTGGGCGGAGTTTCGATCACGCTCATGTCGCGCAGGCCGATCATCGACATGTGCAGCGTGCGTGGAATTGGTGTCGCCGACATGGTCAGCACGTCGACCTGCTTGCGCATCTGCTTGATGCGTTCTTTGTGGCGGACGCCGAAGCGCTGCTCTTCATCGACGATCAGAAGACCCAGATCGGCGAACTTAAGATCTTTCGAAAGCAACCGGTGCGTGCCGATGAGGATGTCGATCTTTCCCGCTTCAAGCTTCTGAAGAATCTCTTTCTGCTGCTTCGGATTGCGGAAGCGGCTGATCATGTCAATCGTGACCGGAAACGGTCCAAAGCGCTGCTTGAAGGTTTCATAGTGCTGGAAGGCGAGAACGGTGGTGGGCGCAAGTACGGCGACTTGTTTGTTGTCGCTGACCGCCTTGAATGCGGCGCGCATCGCGACTTCTGTCTTGCCGTAGCCGACGTCGCCGCACAGCAGGCGGTCCATGGGCAGCGTCGATTCCATATCGCGCATCACGTCGGTAATCGCCTGCGCCTGGTCTTCGGTCTCATTGAACTCGAAGGTGTCTTCAAATTCGCGCACAAATTCATTGCCGGCGGGAAAGGAATGTCCCTGCGCCATCTTCCGCTGCGCGTAGAGTTTGAGCAGTTCGTCGGCCATGTCTTTCATGGCCTTGCGCACACGGGCTTTGGTCTTGGCCCATGCTTGGGTGCCGAGATGGTTAAGCGCCGGCTTGGCCCCTTCAGAAGACCGGTATTTCTGGATCAGGTCCAGGCGCGTCAGCGGCACGTAGAGCCGCGCACCGTCGGCATACTCGAGCAACATGAATTCCGCGTTGCCATCGCCCTGGTTGATTTCCTTCAAGCCTTGATACTGGCCGATGCCGTGCTCGACGTGGACGACGTAATCACCGACTTGCAGATCGCGAAAATCGGAGAGAAATGCCGAGACCTTCGACTTTGTTCTTTGCGATGGCGCGGCCACTGTGTCGGATTCGTCGAAGAGATCACGCGCGCCAAAGATGGCAAGATGCGCATCGGGAAAGATCACGCCATCGGGGACATATGCTTTCGCGAGCGTGGTGGTGTGGACCTCGCCGGCGAAGTAACTGGTCTCATCGGCGTAGCTTTCGCCGCCGCGCGTGCGGCTTCCGAGGCGAAAGCTCACGTTGTATTCGGTGAAGATGTCGGCCAGTCTCTCGACTTCGCCAGTGTTGGGCACAGAGAAGAGGACCTGATTCCTGTCGCGCGTGAGTTTCTGCACTTCTTCCAGCATCGCGGGAACCGCGCCATGGAAGCGCGGAGTCGGTTGGGTGAGAAGGGAGACGGAGGGTCCGTCGTCTTCTCCGCGTGCAATGCCAAGATGCTCGATGTCGGCACCGGTAAGCGAAGCAATCTTCTGCCACCACGCATCCGGCGGGACATACAAGTCCGTCGGGCGCACCAGATTGCCAACGCCGCTGCGCTCATGCGCTTCCTCTACGCGAGTCCAGAAGCGGTCGAATTCGGAGCGCAGAGTTTCCGGTTCATCGAGCAGCACCGCGGCGCGCGGAAGCAATTCGAAGATGGTGCGGTCGGCCCCGGCCACGGGTGCGTAAAATTCCCAGCCGGGAAAGATGGTGACCCCGCCAGAACGGATCGCGGATTCCACGATCTCTTCGTTGCCGGTGATGCGTTTGCCCGAGAGACGAGTGTGAATAGCTCCGAG
>DATAUY010000114.1:0-2382 GCA_036268025.1 Candidatus Sulfotelmatobacter sp.
GCACTGGTTAAGATCCATCCCCGTGCATCGATCGATCACGATTGAAGGCGCCGTCGTGCAGCGCGACGCCGACACGAAGAAAGAGCTGCCAATAACTGGGGTTGCGATCACAGCGTCGGATGGTGTGAAGAGTGCCACGACTCGGTCCGAAGCCTCGGGGTATTTCAAGCTTGTCCTGCAAAAGGGAGTGTTGTCCGAAAAGCCTGTCATGGTCAGCTTTCGGCATCCCTCATACGAACCGCTTGACTTGAATGTGCAGACTGCAAGATTGAAGACGCAGGACGAGCTATACATTGCGGCAATGGTACCGGTCCCTGCGAAGACCGCGGCTGGACCCAGACGCCCGGAAAGAGTTGTTTCCAATATCCGGGTGAGATATACGACTAACTCCAGGACCGAGACAAATGTGGGTAGCGCCGTCAAGATCTTTCAGGTCATCAATAAAGGCAATGTTCCCTGCAATCATCAGTCTCCTTGTTCCCCCGACGGGAAGTGGAAGGCTTCGATTGAGTCTGCTTCACTGGATGCAGGAGCGGACAATTCGTTCGACAACATCAGAGCCTCCTGCATTGCGGGGCCATGCCCGTTTACGCGGATTGACTCAAGCGGATTTATTCACGGCGGCCGCAACATCCGCGTTTCAGCTCTCAACTGGTCGGATACGGCTACCTTCCTGATGGAGGCTGAGGTTTACCACGCGGCAATCAGTTCCAACGTCCGCGAATTGTACCCCGTCATCGTTGGCCGCACGCTCAACTTTACTCTCCCCCCTACTCAGGAAGGAGTGAGCCTCGAGGCCGAGATGGATGGCGCTCCCATGGTATTTCCGCTAGGCCCGGACCTCAATTTAAGCTGGGCCACCTGCACTGTTCGCACTGGCACGGATATAGAGAAGACCACAGTCTACCGCTGCGAACTTAAGCCAGATTACCGGTTCTGATTTTACTAATGACATGGAGCACAGTTGTCGCTCTTGAGAGAACAGTGGGAAGATTGCTGGCCCCAACGGAGCCGCAGCCCTCCTGGGCTCGCTTGGGCGCCCTCAAGCCTAAGCGCTGGGAGCCTTCCCGTGATACGCAGCCATAAAAACATCCTGCACAAATCTTTCAAACGAAGTCGGTGTGGTGTTCTCCTTCGAACGCGGCTCTAGCGGAGCTAGGATTCCTGAGTTGATGGCTTTGTACATCTCGATGTACAAAGCGGCTCCCTTCGGCGGAACACCCATTTGCGTCAACACCTGTTGCACCTGGTCATACGGAAACTGCTCGTAACGCAGATCCGGTTTGCCAATGCCGCGCCCAATCACCGCGGTAGCTTCCGTCATCGACAAGTCGCGCTCGCCAAGCAAATCGCGGGCTTGTTTGCCGGAAAAATCCAAATGCAGGAGGCGCTGTGCGGCGTAGCCGCCGACGTCGCGCGTCGCAACCATGGGTATCTTCACGTCGGGTAGAAGCGCGTTTCCGAATAATCCCATTTCATGAATCATGCCGATCGCCGCCAGATTGTTCTCCATAAAATACGCGGCACGCAGGTGCAGAACGTTCAAACCGCTGATCGCATTCAGTTTTTGTTCCGAAGAATGCAGCCCCGCGACTGGTCCCGTGCCTTCCGGAACTTGCGCGCCGTAACTGCTCAAGTGCACTGCGTAGCGAAGGCCGGACTCCTTCACAGCTTTCGCGATTGCATCGCTCTCTCGCTCCTGGTCCTCTCGGGATTTCGCTGGTGGCAACATCAAGTATGCCGCGCGTGCCTCGCTGAAGGCTTTGGTGAGCGCAGCCGCATCGCTCATCTCGGCCGTGAACGCTTCCGCGCCTTTGTCCACAAAGCGCTGTAGTCGCCCCGCGTCGCGTCCCATGACGCGCACCGCCTCGCCCTTCAATAGCAGGGAATCGGCGATGATCGAACCGGTGTTCCCGCTCGCGCCCAAAATCACATACATGCCATTCGAAACAACAGGTGAAATCATGGCTAGTACCTCCTTGATCTGTGAAAAAGGTGTCGAACGCCCTCAGGACGATCGCTTTCTTTCGGCGGTCACTTGGGGAATGTGTCTCCAAACATGGGAAGGCCGCTGACAGATTCGGCCTTGGTCGCCTCGTCCTGCAAGACGTCCCAATGCTCTCTAAGAACACCATCTTCGAACCGGACAACATCGGCGGCTACCCAGGCGGCGGGCCTTCCGATTCCGGTGAAACGGCCATGCGCTATGACATAGTCACCTTCTGCGACGATGAGTTGATTCTCGTAGTGCAACGTTTCCGGCGATGAGCGGACGAGATTGAACAGCCCTTCGCGACCTGGTGCTATGTGTGCGCTGTGCTGAATGTAGTTCGGTGACCAGAAGCGCTCTGCCGCCGCGTAGTCACGCTTGTTGAATAGTGT
>DATAUY010000115.1:0-2395 GCA_036268025.1 Candidatus Sulfotelmatobacter sp.
AACCAGACTGGAGTACGATCCACCGCCTGCGATTTGCAGGCGCGCACGAACCTGGAATTGGGTGCGGACATAAACTGTTGAATGTAGCATTTTACGCGGAGTGGCGCTGTTATCACTTTGCATCGCGCTCCTGTGCGAGACTGGAACAATATAAGTTGAAGTCGTGGGGATCTGTCATGAGCCAAAGTCCAATCACAAAGGAAAATGTCCAGCTGGAGGTCCCCGGCAGTTCTCCGATGGGAGCCTACGTCGCTCGGCCCGCGAGCGACGGCCCGCATCCGGGGCTTATCGTCTTTCAGGAAGCCTTCGGCGTTAACTCGCATATCCGAAATGTCACCGAGCGATTTGCCACACAGGGATACGTCGCCATCGCTCCGGAGCTGTTCCATCGCACTGCCCCGCCAGGATTCGAGGGGAGCTACCAGGATTTTTCCTCGGTGAAGCCACACTATCAGGCGGTCACGAACGAAACCGCCGCGGCTGATGCCAAGGTGACATACGAATGGCTTCGCACGAATTCGCAGGTTCAGTCCGAAAAAATTGCCTGTGTGGGATTCTGCCTGGGCGGCCGCGTTTCATTTCTGGCTAATAGTGTTCTTCCAATGCAATTTGCTGTCTCGTTCTACGGAGGTGGCATTGCTCCCGGGCTGCTCGACCGCGTTGCGAAATTGCACGGGTCAGCGCTGCTGGTCTGGGGTGGACTGGACAAGAACATCAAGGCGGAGCATCGAAGAGCAGTCGCCGACGCTCTGGACGCTGCAAAAAAGAAGTACGTCAATCTTGAGTTTTCCAACGCGGACCATGGATTTTTCTGCGACGAGCGGGCCGCTTACGAGCCCAATGCCGCACGCCAGTCGTGGGCGCTGACACTGGAGTTTTTGCGGTCGTGAAACTCGCTGCGCTGATCGTTACAGCGGCATGTTTGCCTTTGCTGTGCGCCGCCTGGCAATCTCAAAATAGCGGGACGCAAGCAGGGCGCGCCTCCCCGACTTTCTACAAAGACGTTTTGCCAATCCTCCAGGACCACTGCCAGAGCTGTCATCGTGCCGGCGAAGTCGCCCCAATGCCGCTTGTGACCTACGAACAGACGAGACCATGGGCGTCAGCCATGGCGCATTCTGTTGAGATGAGGATGATGCCGCCATGGTTCGCCGATGCAAGGTATGGACACTTCCTGAATGATCCATCGCTCACTGATCAGCAGATCGCGTCGATTTCAGAATGGGCAAAGGCTGGAGCGCCGGCAGGAAATGCGCACGAGGCACCCGCACAACACAAGTGGACCGACGGGTGGAACATTCCGCAGCCAGATCTCGTGGTAAAGATGCCCAAGCCGGTTCCGATCGCCGCTCAAGGAGAGATCGAGTACACGTACGAAATCGTTCCCACTGATTTCAAGGAAGATCGCTGGATCCAGATGTCGGAGTTCCGCCCCGGCAGTCCGGCGCATGTGCACCATGCGGTGGTTTATATTCGCCCGCCGAACTCAGACTGGCTGCGACACGCGCCGGTGGGCGAACCTTTCACCGCCTCGACATTGACCGATCCAGCAGAACAGCGTCAGGCGCACGAGACGACGAGTGACTTGTTGTTGGTCTATGCGCCGGGAAGCTCTCCGGATCAATGGCCCAACGGCATGGCGAAATTCGTCCCGGCTGGATCGGATTTTGTATTTCAGATGCACTACACAACCAACGGCACCGCAGACAGCGATCAGACCAGCATCGGTATTGTCTTCGCGAAAGCGCCTCCGCGGCAGCGAGTAATGACTTTGCAGTTGAATAATCACGCGCTGATCATCCCTCCCGGCGCAGACGATTTCCGCGTTCAAGTACAAGGCACACTTCCTCATGACGCGACACTGCTGAGTCTGTTCCCGCACATGCATCTGCGAGGAAAGCGCTTCGAATACGATATCGTGCATGACGACGGAAGCGTTGAAGTTCTGTTGCGTGTGAACTATCACTTTCACTGGCAGTTGAGTTACAAGCTTGCGGAGCCCCGTCTTCTCAAAGCGGGAACGAAGCTGCGAGCGATCGCCTGGTATGACAATTCGAAGAACAATCCGCACAATCCAGACTCGACGAAGACGGTAATGTGGGGAGATCGAACCTCCGACGAGATGATGGTGGGATTCTTTGACGTGGCCGTGCCCGCCAGGATGGACAAGGAAACGTTCTTCCAGCGCAAGGAAACTCCGGCAACAACTCCGAAGCAGCCTTGAAGAGCAAGGCATCCTCTGTAACACTGGAAACAGGTTCATTGCTTGAGCGCTACGCCTGCGGTCTCATTCTCTAACGAGCAAAGCAGCGTCCCAGATCGCCTGCGAACGGCATCATACTGGGCGCTTGCGATCGTCTTTGCTGCCGTCTACTTCGGCGCGTTGTTCTCTCCT
>DATAUY010000116.1:0-5077 GCA_036268025.1 Candidatus Sulfotelmatobacter sp.
GTCCGATCTCGGGGGCAACGTCACTTTCGGACAGGCCGCCCTGGCTGATGAACAGCAGGGCAACAATGTCGCCTCCGCCTACACCGTCCGTCAAGTCATGCAGCCCGTCCTGCTGGCCAACGTTGTCAACTTCAGCGCTGCGTTGCGCCAGAAGGCTGCGGCGGCGAAGAGTGCCAGCGCCGCTCCATCTGTCTCAGATGAAACAAAAGACGTGCTCCTCTCGGACTCCAGAGCCCGTGGGCAAGCTGCTTATAGCAGCTTGCTCACAGCGGATGGTGCCAATAATGCGCCAAACAACACTGCCTCTGCTGGCTCGCCCGAAGCTGCTCAGCCCCCCAACCCTACCGGAGCACAACCAGCCGCATCCGCCATCAACAACACCGAGCTCACTAATGCCGCCGCTGCCTACGCCACTCTCGAGGCCGTGGGCGTCGCTCGCGAATTGCGCGGCACTACGCTCGTACCAACGGTATATATCCGAAACAACGACGTCGAACTAGTCCCGTACGAGACGACCGCAGAGAACCCGGTTTCTCTGCAAGGCGTCCGCTGCATGCTTGCGCTCTCCGCCACAAAGGGGACCCTCTTTGTTTCGGGCAACCGCGTCGAAGTCCCGAACGGCTCTTCCATCGCCGTCAGCGCCGAGTGGGGTTCCAGTACCGTTATCACCGGAAATCTGTTCAACCAGCTCGGAGTCGAGTTCAAGGCTGTGCAGCCTTGCGCCGTGCTCATCACCGCGGAGCGAACCCTTTCCGTCATCGCAGGCAACGTCGTCAATGCCGCCTGGAAGGTTTCGCCCGCGCGCTTCGACATCCCCGCCACGACAGACTGGAAGTTCCTCAACACGGTTCTCTAACCACCCCGAGAGGTTCACGTTGCTGAGCAAGGGACGAGCATCGGTTGCAGTACTAGATCCGAAGCGTCAGCCTGCCCCCGCGCCGGCTGTCGCGCGCCTCCCTGACCGAACCGCGTGGAGCGGAAACCAATCCCGCCTGCGTCGTCTTCCGCTCCAACGCAAGCTCGCCATTGGAGCTACGAACGACCCGCTCGAGGCTGAAGCCGATCGCGTTGCCCAACAGGTAATGCGCACGCCGGATTCCGGGGCCGCCCGCCCGCCAAGTATTACAAGCATTGCCTCGACAGCCTCCCTTCGCCCCGGGACGGTGCGTCGGTGCTCTTGTGGCGGAAAATGCGACAAATGCAAAGCGAGCCACGATAACCAACGTAATAACCCGGACGACTACGAAATTCACCGCAAACCCAGCGGCTCTCCTCAACTCGCGGAGGCTTCGCCCATTGTTCACAAGACTTTGCGTTCCGACGGAATCCCGCTTGACTCCGACACCCTGGCCTTCATGGAACCCCGCTTCGGCCACGACTTTTCCCATATACGAATCCACACCGATGCGGCTGCTGAGCAGTCGGCTCGAGACATTCACTCTCACGCCTACACCGCAGGGCACAACATCGTCTTCGGGTCGGGCCGGTATGCGCCGCGAACCGCAGAGGGTAATCGCTTGATCGCCCATGAATTGACCCACGTCATGCAACAAAACGCTAATGGTGTTGCCATCCAGCGGCAACCCATCAGCCTGTCTGGGCTCGATTACGAGCATCTGTGCGGAGGTCAGAAATGCTACCTGGACGACGATGATCTGCCATATGCACGCGAATTGAAAGAGAAGCGCCAACAGGAGCAGCGCGACGAAGAAGCGAGGGCGAACAAAGATGACGAAGACGAACACAGAGCCCTGAATGAATTGCGCGCGCTGCTGTCAGGACATGTCTGGTATCCCAAGGACCGGATCCTTGATGCCCTCTCTAAGGTCAGTGGCCGCGCTATCAATATCGTCAGGCACTATGGCTGTGAGATGCCGACCCGCTCGACCAAAATGATGGCGTATCAAAAATGTGTCATCACCGCACTTGACCGATATGACGCCGATTGGGGCAAAGCCCACGGCACCGGTGGTCAGCATGCGGCGCCCGTCGACGAAGCGGCCGTACAGGCCCAGCAAAAGAAGGAAGCAGCTTACCACGCGGGCGCGGAAGGAACCGAATATGTGACTGGATCCCTTGCGGGGGCGCTGGGCGCCGAAATTACAAGTCTCTTCACGGACGATCCGGTAAAAATCACCGCTGGCGCTGGAATTGGTACTGCTCTATCGGGAAGCCTCGGAAGTATCGCGGCCGCGTTCGGGGCCAGGGGATCATATTCGCCGCAAGCTGAACCTCCGTGGAGTGTTCAGAGGTATCGCGGCCGCGCTCCGACGAAGGATGTACCTCCGGCGACAGATCCAAAGACCAGGCCGGATGCAGATCCATGGGCGGACACCGCATTGAAAACTCCGGAAACCGAGGAAAGCAAAGATACCAAAGAAAAAACCAAACCGTCTTCCACCGCGAAGAGCCGAGCAAAGCGTTCCGGCATTAACTGGAATCCATTCCGTGGAAAATCGCTATCCGAATATTTGCCGGCCAGTGGAAACAGGACGACGACGTCGCGAGGGAAAGATCCAGTTATCTTCAAAGGACTCTCCACAACCGGAAAGGGCGGAAGCGTCTGGGCTTCAACCGACTTGGTGGACCATTATCACATTGAGGATCTCGTCACCCAGTTAATGAAGTCGAACCCCGGAAAGAAAATTGAACTCATTACTGGCACGCATGGCAGCCGCGCCGGCTATACGGCAAAAGAGTTCAAGTTCTTGTTGGAAGATTACGGTATAGCGCCTGCATCGAAGGACATCGAGTTCCATGATTCGGCGACAATTTCCGATGCCGACCTAAAGTCGGTTCTTCTAAGCGGCAACGAAGTGATCCTCGCGTGGTGCGAAAGCGAATTCTCACGACGAATTATCGTTGCGCTCGGGATGAACCTGAAAAAGGCTCCGTTTTGATAGCTCAAATTCCAGAGATTCCACCATCCGAAATCGTCGTTCCTCCAGTCGCTGAACTCCGAAGTGATGTCTACCGCGACAGCTTTCCTTTGCGCAGCCTCGGGCTGGAAGTTCCTTAATACCATACTTTAACCTGGCATTCCTTTTCGTTCATCGGGAGGTCGCATCGTGTCGCATCGGGCGCAGCCAATGCTGCAATTTCGCGCGGACCTCACCACGCCGCAACAGCCCAAACACGCCCGCGCGAAGGCAAAAAATCTTGGCGAATGGAGCGGAAACCAATCTCGCCTGCGCAAGCTCGCCAACCCTGCACCCCAGCGGGGACTTGCCATCGGCTCGGTAAACGATTCGCTGGAAGCCGAAGCCGACCGCGTCGCGGACTACGTAACGCATCGGCGTGTGGCAAGACGGATTCCGCAACTCAGCCCTGCCGTCACGAATAAGCAGCAATCCCCTGCTCCCGCCAGCGTCCATCAGGAGCTCCGCTCTCCCGGTCGGCCCCTAGACCACGCCACGCGCACTCTTATGGAGTCCGGTTTCGGCTACGACTTGAGCCGCGTCCAGATCCATGCCGGTAGCCGCGCCGCAGCCTCGGCTAACGCGATCGGGGCCCGTGCCTACACAGTCGGCAGCCAAATCGTCTTCGGTGCTGGCGAGTACACGCCCGCAACCCATGCGGGAAGTCGCCTAATCGCCCACGAGCTCACTCATGTCATCCAGCAGAACACCTCGCCCGTCAGGGCGCTGGTTCAGCGGCAGCCCATCAAGACGTCCAAGCCGTCTGTTCCGCGCCAAGACTACGTCTTCATCATGGGCGCCGACCCGAAGGGAACGCGGAATCCTTTCTTTACCTACGCGAAGATCTACTTCAAGGCCCACCTTCCGCATGCCATCTTTGTCGAGGACAAGCGCACACTGACTGATCTGCTCGACTGGATATCGCTCAACATCAACGTTCCGATCGGCAACCTCTACATCGTCTCCCACGGCAACGAGGACGGTACGCTATTCTTCGGCCTCGACTCGTCCAAAGCAAACACCAATGTCGTCGATTTGCGTGAGGCCCTGCATCCTGCCGCAGGCGGCTCGACCACCCTCACCTCCGTCAGCTCTGTCATCGACAGCAAAACGAAGATCCACATCAAGGGATGTGACATCGGCCGCACGCGAGAGATGGTAGAGCTCATCGACGAGGCCTTTGGCGGCAAGGGCACCGTAAATGCCCCCACGCATGAACAGGGATACTTCACGGATCCGACCCTCGGCGCGGAAGAACGCCGCAAGGAACACGACAAGCGCATCGCAGATTTCACCTCCACACTGCCGCCTCTCCCCGCCGCTCCGCCTCCCGTCGATCGGAAGCTCAAGGGCGACGCTCTCAAGCAGGCGCGCAAAGACCACGACGCTGCCGTGGCGGCTTTCAAGAAGGCCAGGATCGATCGCACCAAGGACCTGGCCGCAGAAGAGAAGCTCATCAAGCCCGACCTCAAGCAAGTGGAGAAAGAAGCCGGTATCGTCGACACTCTCTCCGGTCCGATGTTCCAGCGGCCGGGGACTACGCCCTTCACTGCCGCCGATCTGAAACCCGAGATCGACAGGCTCTACCCACATCTCTCCGAGTCGCAGCGTAAGGACCTCGGCGCCCGCCTCGTCAAAGCTGACCGCGGAAATCCCAGCGATCAACAGGGACAGAAGATCGACCGGCGCATCTATTCCGAGACCTATGACGATCCCGAGTCGGTCAGGGAAGCCGTCGCTCTCTATCGCAAATTCTTCGACTCGGCCGACAACTTCGACCAGCCCCGAAACCTCACAACGACATTCACTGGCAGCGGACCTGACAAAAAAGCAGTCTTCACCGTCACCGGCTCCGCGCACCCGCGCCACGGCACACCGCTGGACAATTACACCTGGACGTCGGATCCCGAACCGGTCCCGGACGAAAAAGCGTTCCTCACCAGAGCGAAATCGAAGCTGAACAACCCAAACCGCTTTCAGTGGAGCGTCGAGCGTACACATAATAAGTTCGGCGTCACAACCCTTACAGCAACCGCCAAGCGTGTGATCGCGTACCTGCACCATGCCAAACTCGATCGATCTGCCCACGAGCACTTCACAGAACCCGAGAACAACCCTGACTTCTACGCCACCTCCACCTTTGCCCCGCCTCCTCCCAC
>DATAUY010000117.1:0-10217 GCA_036268025.1 Candidatus Sulfotelmatobacter sp.
GTTCGACAGCGTTCCCGCAGGATACAAGGGCAGACTCTACGCCGAAGTGGTTTCCCGCACGTTCACGGTTGCGATCCGAGCGGGCATGCGGCTGAGCCAGTTGCGGTTCGTGCAAGGCAGTCCACGCTCCGGCGACAGCACGATCAAGGGGCTCGAACAGGAAGAGCCGCTGGTTTACTTGGACGACCAAGACACCCCGGGCAAGGCGCAACTTCAGCGGGGCTTGCGAATCACGGTGAACCTTGAGGCCTCCGAATCGGGAGAGATCATTGCCTACCGCGCCAAGCGATATGCCCCGATCATCGAACTGGACCGTGTGGGGTTTTATGCGAGCGAAGAGTTCTGGGAAGTCCGCCATCAGAACGCGAATAAGAACCTGATTCTAGAGCCGGGGGACTTTTATATTCTCGCGTCGCGGGAGCGGGTACGCGTGCCTCCTGATTTCGCCGCCGAGATGGTTCCCTTCGACCCGTCCGACGGCGAGTTTCGCATTCACTATGCCGGATTCTTCGATCCGGGATTCGGATACGGTTCGAGCGAGATCAAGGGGACGCGCGCCGTGCTGGAAGTTCGAGCTCATGAAGTTCCCTTCCTGATCGAGCACGGGCAGCTTGTAGGACGCCTGAACTATATGCACCTGCTGACTCGGCCGGAGAAGATCTATGGCACGAATATCGGGTCGTCGTATCAGCACCAGGCGCTGACGCTGAGCAAGCAGTTCAAACGCGGGTAAAGGTGCGGCACGAGACGCTGTCGGCGTATGGATTGATGAGTCCTTTAGGCAGGGATCGGAAATTTATGAGACTAGTTAGCGCACTTGTGATCTTTGATGTGCTGGCGAAAAGCTCCGATACACCTCTCCTTTTCGCCAACGGTTAGTTCTAGTTCTTTGTCGAGGCGATGGACGCCCTCGAAATCCTGGGAACGAAACAGCTCAAGCAGGAGCGTGGATACCTGCGCCAGATTGCCGAGGACGTTTTCTACCTCTCCACGAAGACGGTCGAATTCGGAGCACTTGACCATTACAAGTTAGTTGCCGAAAACAGGCTATCCGGTGCGTCAATTTGATGCCTGCTCTGATGATGCCCTCACTTTCAAATTTGATATCGCTCATCGCAAGCGTCATCCCAAGAACGAAAGCCGCCGCATTTCAGCTGGCTGCGGGATCCCCGCTCTTCTGATTAGTAGTCCTGGGAGTTCCCTCCCTATGCGTGAGATCGGCTTCGGCCGGGATGATTTCAACCCTGAGTAGTCTGCGATTGAAACTGAGCCGCCAGGCCTCCGCCAGCGCTTGCCAACGGCGCGCCGTTCATTGCAAACTAGCGCATGAGGGTCTTGTCCCGTTTCATTGCATCGGCGACTGATGCCGCACACTTCCCTGCTCCCTCTGTACCTGAAATTGCCTTTCTTGGACGCTCCAACGTCGGCAAGTCCAGCGTCATCAACTCTCTTGTGGGCGCAAAGCTGGCGCACACCAGCTCCACTCCCGGACGCACGCGCAGCATCAACTTCTTCGAAATTCGCTGGCCGGGGAAGCCGCGTCCCGAGCTGATTTTCGCCGATCTGCCGGGATACGGATATGCGAAGATCTCGCGCGAAATTTCTCAGGAGTGGCCGAAGTTTATCGAGCCTTACCTTCAAGAGCGACCGACATTGGCATTGTGCGTGGCGCTGGTGGATGTGAATGTTCCTCCGCAGCAGAGCGACCGGCAGCTTCTGGATTTTCTAAGCGCTTCGGGACGCGAGTGTCTAGTGGTGGCGACCAAGAGCGACCGGATTTCGAACAATCACCTTCAGAACGCGCTGCGGACTTTGGGCAAGGAATATCCCTCGGCGAAGCTGCTTTCTTATTCCTCCAAGACCGGGGCGGGCCGCGACGAACTGTGGAAGCAGATACGGCAAGTCGCACAGGCGCTGGTTACCGCGCCCTGACCGAAGGCAGGTCTCGGGTCTTAGATCTCAGGTTTCGGGTCAGCCTTAGACACCGGGGTTCACCTACTCCTTTAGCTCAGGACGCAACTACCTGAGACCGCTAAACATCCTGCGAGGCCATTTCTCTCCCGGCACGACCGTGCCTACTAATCTCAGGATGGGTTCTGCCGATAGAGGCAACAGGCAAGAGCGTGGTGGAAGAGTGTTCGGCGGAGGTATGCCGAATACAGACAAATCACTTGGGAATCGAAGGTAGAAGCGCAGATGGCAGAGAATTCCAACTTCGGAATGGCTTATTTGACCGCAATCAAAGGACTTGCCGCCGGGACCGCGGAGCCCGAACAAAATCAGCTTCCACAGCAAGACGCAGAGGGTAGCCAGCGCTTCTCCGGTGCGGAGAAGCGGCGGAGCCGGCGCTATCAGTGTGAAGGCAGCATCGAACTGCGCGAGGAGGCTTGCGATGTCCGCACCTGGGCTGCATTTACCGACATCAGCCTGCACGGATGTTACGTTGAGGCGCAAGCCACCTACCCGGTAGGCGCGCTTCTACACATGAAGCTGGACGCGCACAATATCCGGATCGAGACCGATGGAAAGGTCCGCGTGAGCTACCCCTACCTCGGGATGGGAATCTCATTCACGGACATGTCGGCGCAAAACACGGCGGAATTGCGAAGACTGCTGGCAATGGTGTCGCGTTCCAGCCTCATCATGGGACCGGGACTCGTATCATCGATGCCCGCGGGCTCGCGGGAAGCGGTGCCGCTTATTACAGATGCCGTGGGAGCGATCCAGGCCCTGGTTGAATTTTTCGAAAACCGGCAGACGCTGATGCGGGAAGAATTCCTGAACATCCTGCGCAAGAGTCAGAGTAAAGCTTAAGTGGAGAGTTCTTGAATCCAAGTTCGCGCGTGGTTTGCAGTGCCGTCAACAACAGCCGCCTTTCGGGGCGGTTTTTTGGCGGGCAGAATGCCACAACGGTAGAACTGTGAACGGGATTCGCTATGATGTTGAGTCATGGCTTTGTACCTGATCACGGGCATCGGCGGATTCATTGGGTCTTCTCTGGCGCGTGAGCTTTTGAAACGCGGCCATGCAGTTCGCGGAGTCGACAATTTTTCCACAGGCAAGCGCGAGAATATCGCCGAAATTCTGGACTGCATTGATTTCCACGAGGCGGACCTCCTTGATCCGGATGCAATGCGTGAGGCCTGCGCGGGAGTAGATTTTGTTCTGCATCAGGCGGCGATTCCGTCGGTGCCAAAATCTGTGCTCGATCCGCTCGGCAGCAATCGCGCCAACGTGGACGGAACCGTCAACCTGCTTGTGGCCGCGCGCGACGCCAAAGTAAAGCGCATAGTCTATGCGGCCTCGTCTTCCGCTTACGGCGACACGCCCACGCTCCCCAAGCACGAGGCCATGAAACCGGATCCGATTTCGCCGTACGCCGTCGCTAAACTGGCTGGCGAGCACTACATGATTTCGTTTTACCGTTGCTATCGACTGGAAACGGTCTGCCTGCGTTACTTCAATGTCTTCGGGCCGAGGCAGGATCCGTCGTCGCCATATTCGGGCGTGCTGGCAAAGTTCATCACGCAGATGTTACGCGGCGAGGAACCCACCATCTTCGGTGACGGCGAGCACAGCCGCGACTTCACCTACATTGACAATGTAGTTGAGGGGAATCTGCTGGCCTGTATCGCGCCTGCAGCAGAGACAGCGGGCCAGGTCTTCAATCTCGCCACCGGACGGCGGATCACGCTTAACGAAACATTCAAATTGTTGCAAGGATTGATTTCGTATTCCGGAGCCGCAAAGTACGGCCCTGAGCGCGGCGGTGACATCAGGCATTCGCTCGCGGATATCTCGAAAGCGCAGGCGGCTCTGGGATACGAACCGCTCGTTGATTTCGAAAAAGGGCTGCGGCGTACGGTGGAGTGGTACAGAAAACAGAACTCGGCCCTCAATCCTTAACTGATGGAGCCATTGAAATCGGCGATCCCTCAACCAGACATCGCCTGGCAGTTTACTGAAACAACTCAATTGCGCCGCGTGAACGCACCTCCAACGGCTAAAGCCGTTGTTGCTTGCGCATGACTTACGTCGCGGCTTGAAGCCGCGACCTTTCAAATCCACTGCTGGCATTGAGTTTTTCAGCAAACTGCTGGTACTCCCGCTACGGTTACATCCTGGACATCCGTCTCTTTAAAACTTTTGCCATTGTCTCGTAACTTTCGGCCACGCCCGGCATCTCCTGTGCGGTCACTTCGATCTTAAAAGTTCAATGAAGGAGATCTGCATGTCTCACATAAGTCGCACGCTCTTAACTCTTGCCCTCACCTTCGCCACAATTCCACTCTTAAGCAGGGCCCAAACCAGCAAAACCACTGGCGCAGTATTTGTTATGACCAATAACGCCAGCAACAACCAAGTCATCGCCTACAACCGCAACTCGGATGGCTCTTTGACCGGCCGCCATTCGTTCGCCACCGGTGGCCGCGGCAGCGGAGGCCTCAGTGACCCCCTCGGCTCTCAAGGCGCTCTTACCCTCTCGCAAGATCATTCATTCCTTTTGGCGGTTAACGCGGGCAGCGGTGACATCTCCGTTTTCAGAGTCAGCGGCTCCGCACTTACCCTGGTCGGCACAACTCCTTGTGGGGGCAGCGAGCCTGTCGCCATCGCGCAAAGCGGACATCTGGTCTACGTCGTCAATGCTGGAGGCACGAGTAATGTGTCCGGATTCCACCTCACGAGCGCTGGACTCCTCAAGCCTATTCCCAATTCCACTGCGTTTCTCACAACAGCCAACTCCGGCGCGGCATCTCTGGCCTTCAGCCCCAACGGACAACTTCTTCTCGTCACTGAAAAGCTCACGAACAATATCGACGCATTCGCCGTACAAAGCGATGGCACACTCGGATCAATCGTCGTGAATCCCAGCGCGGGCGCTGGGCTCTTTGGAGTTCTCTTCACTCCCAGCGGTGTTGCCATCACTACCGAGACGGGACCGACAGGAGGACAAGACGCGTCAGCGGTCTCCTCGTATGCGATCAATGCCGGCGGCATGCTCTCCACCATTAGCGCGAGTGTGCCCACCCTGGCGAATGCAACTTGCTGGCACGTTGTCACTCCGAACGGCAAGTTGCTTTACACCTCGAATCCCGGATCGGGCTCACTCTCTGGCTTTTGGATCAGTTCCGCTGGAGCCTTGACGCCGGTTGACGGCACCGTTTTGGCAACGCTTCCCAATGGCAGTTCAAATCTTGACCTCGCCGTGACGATTGACGGCAAATATCTCTACACAATCGACTCCGGAACCGGGTCGGTGAGTGTGTTTGCTATTAACACAGATGGAACGCTAACCACGTTGACCGGCGTCAGCGGTCTCGCTGCGAACGCCGGCTTCAATGGAATTGCCGCGATCTGAGAATGGAGCGGAAACACAACGGGTGCCTCGCTTCTCTCTCCGTTGTGAGAGAAGTGGGGTCTACCCGCGCAGCTCCAGCGTCAAACTCTGCGAGAGACCTTAGCTCGTTCTTCCGTCTCAACATTTCCTTCAATCTGAAACTGGAGGCGGCCGGCTGACATTGGAACACGTGGTGTCTTGAAATCTGAACTTCAGATCTAACTTCAGATCCGAGCTTCAGATCCGAACGTCACATCCGAACGTCGGCGGCCGACGCCGGCTTCATTACGTTGGTTATCTACGGCCGCCGCGCCCGTGTGACTAGAGTAAGTGCATGACACTTTCCTCGATTGTGGTCTCGCGCGACTGGCAGGAAGTCAGTGTTCTGGAGTGCATACTGGGCGGACTTCAAATTGGAGTCTTTGTCGAAAACGAACCGCAGCGGGCCCTCGAGCGCCTGGGCAAATCCAAAGTAGACGCGGTGATCGTGGATTGCGACCTGAATGGAAGCTCGCAGCTTTTGCGCGAACTACATTCGGAGAAGAACCCTTCGAAAATTCCTCTCGTCATCATGGGCGGCGCGAATCGCACGCCCAGCCTCGACGCCACCGGCGCGTTGTTTGCTTTCGAGAAGCCCATTTCGGTCGAGCAGGCCGTGCGCACGCTGACTGCGGCGCGCAGCATCATCCTCGATGGACGCCTGCGCTATCATCGCGCGGGTTTGGAGGTTCCGGTGGCGATGCGAAGCAAGGGCCGCAGACCGATCATCGGCCATCTGGTGAATGTGAGCCAGGGCGGAATGTTGATTCACAGCGAGCATTCGATCGAGATGGCGGCTCCGCTGCAAGTTTCGTTCGCATTGCCCGGGGCTGGCGCTCCAATGAAAGCCCAGGCACGCGTCGCGTGGCAAGACAAGACTGGCAATCTCGGCGTTCAGTTTGTGAAGATTGCGCCCAAGCAGCAGCGGACGCTGGAACTTTGGCTGGCGCAGCAGTTTCTGGCGAACTGAAGCTAGTCGCTAGTCCCGATCGGGAGTTCCGTAACATCAGCGGAAACGCGCGGATTTTACTTCCTCGTTCTCTTCTTCGCTGTCGATGGTGAGGCGCGAGAGTCGTGTTCCAAGGCTTGATCCGCCGAAAACCTGGAAGAACATCCAATAGAGTCCTGCAACCAGTAGCGCGGCGCCGCCAGCCATGGTGACTGGCCACCGCGGCGCTTCGCCATTGACAGAGAGAAAAACCAGCGTAAAAAGCAACATGCCTGCGAGCACAACCAGCGTGTGGATCGCCCACGCAAGGCCGCGCCCAGAGAGCGGCTGCGAGAGCCAATCGAGCTCGCCGAGTTCCTCTGCGGCGTCGTCGGCCGGCTTTGACGACGTGAAGGACGGCTTTATGTATTCGCGTCGCGCCGGAAGCTCAATGACATTCACCTGCGCCGCGGAGAGAAGCAGGCCGTCATCTTCCTCGACCCCGGCAGTGCTCCTGGACGGGATTTGAACGAGGGCGGGGCCGGCGTCGCCGAAGATGTTCTCTCCCGGCTGCATGTGCAGCGAGATTTCTTCCAGCAGGTTGCCGAAGATCCATTCCTTGATCTGGCGGTTCATCCGCTGAGGAAGATCGAGAAAGCGGATACCGCATTGCCCGGAAAACGTGGCCCACACGACTTCACCGCGAGTTTCGACGCGCAAACGGGGATACTTCAATTCAAAACGCAGCTGCACCTGCTGGCGCGGGCGCACGGAGGCCACGACCTGGGCTCCGATGCCTTCGTAGGTAAGGTTGCGGACAATGCCCCCGTTGGCCTGATCGATCGTGATATACGTCAGGGTGCGGAGCTGGTGCCGATGCTGAGCACGAGTTTGTCGCGCGGAAGATATGCCTGCGTCCATTTACCCACCGCCAGAGACAGATGTCGGCCAGAGGTTATTGTAAAAATGGTATCGGGCATGGCGGCCGGATTTTAGTACCTGCGCTGGTTCAGAGGTTTTAAGGCTGGAGGCATCTCGCCGTGGAGACGTTCTGGGAGATTGCCGCCGGAATGATCAGCATCGCGAGCATGCGAATAACGATTCCGGCCGAAACCATCGGGCCGGGACTTCCGTGGCCGCACGGTCGGGCCATTCCACCCCCTGACGAGTGGATGTAGCGTTCCACGGGGATTCACGCGTCCCCTGGGATTGGCGGATTCTACTCCTCACGCGAAGCCGAGAGCCTTACATTTTGGGACCGCTTCCGGAAGGCGGAAGGAATGGAGGACACCAAGGTACATGCCCGAAGGGTCACCCCTGGTAATTGCAAGTGGCCACAAACCTCGATAACTTAAGCATGAGCTGCGTCTAAATGGCGACTTCCACCACCAAGCCGGACCTCGGAGCGGACGACCCGGGATCGGGAATCAGTGTGCCCGCGTGGCCGGGTGCCACTACCCTTCCCGATTTGGAAGGCGCAGAGCCGAAGCCGACACGGATGGACGCCTTGCAGGCCCTGCTCGCGTTTTCCACTCTGCATGACCAGATCCGCAGGCGAAAAGCGCTGGCTTCGCGGCAGGCTGTCTTCGACGGAAAGACTCCCATTCCGGAATTCGATCCGCAAGAACAGTTTGTCCTGGACGATGTCTTGAAGTTGGTGGCCGAGCGGGCGCTGGCGATCACCGGCGCCGACGGACTGGCGATTGCGTTGGCCGAAAACAGCACGATTGTATTGCGTGCGGCTGCGGGCATTGTTCGTCCCGACGTGGGCGCGCATATTGACCGCGATTCGGCGTTTTCGGGCGCGTGCTTCCGAACTGCCCAGGTGGTCAACTGCGACGATACGGAAACTGATCCTCGGGTCAATCTGCAAGCCTGCCGGAAATTGGGCGCGCGTTCCATGGTCGCCGTGCCGCTGTGCGGACGGCGGCGCGTGATTGGGCTTCTCGAAGCATTTTCCGCGTGGCCGTTCGGCTTCAATGAGAGCGATGTTCAGAACCTGGCACTGCTGGCTGAACTCGTGTTGGCTGCCCTCAAGCCGGAGGATGAAGACCGCTTCGCCGAATCGGCGCAGGCCGCGGAAGCAAAGCTGGAGACCAAGCCCGCGGTGGTTCCTGCATCGGCTGAAGTTCTTCCTCCATCTGCTCAAGCTCTTCCAATCTCGGTTGCCGCGTTACCCGTCGCTCCGGCGGAAGCTAAGCCCGTTGCTTCCGAGATTATTGCTGCTCAGCCAATGCCCGCGAAACCTGCAACGGAAGTTGTGATGGCTCCGGCAGCGGTTACACCTACGAAAGCTGACAAACCGGAACTGCACGAGAAGGCCGAGGCTGCCGCAACAGCGGAAACGGGAAAATCGGCATCCACAGATCCTCTTGCGCAGGTACCGGCCGCCGCGGAAAGGCCGACTTCTAACGGAAAGCTTCTCGTTGTTGAAAAACCTGCCGTTGAAAAACCGACGGATGCCGAGAAGCCAGCCGCTTCATCGAAACCTGGCGTGGTGGAGAAGCCGACTGTTGCAGAAAAGCCGGTCGAGCCTGAGCTTTCTTTCGGGCAGCCCGAGCCTGCGCGCGGATCGTATCGTCCGGGAATGCTGTTGATCGCGATTGTGGTCGTGGCGGCCTTCACCGGAGGCGTCTGGTGGAAGCTGAAGATGGCGCAAGCCGGCGATGCCATCGTGCAGACGCAGAGTATCTCCGGGCAACACTCCACTCCGGAAACCAAGGCTCCGCAAACCGCGCCGCCAGTGCCTTTGCCAACGGCGAAGCCAACAACCAGCGAAAACGACGCCAGCGAATCGGACTCATCTGCGGACTCGCCCGCGACTCCGCAAGCGATGTCGAAGTTCCCTCGCGTCACTGGGATTCGGCACTGGTCTTCGCCCGATTCGAGCACTGTGGTTCTCGACCTCGAAGATCAGGTCCAGTATGAGGCGCATCGGTTAAGCAATCCCGACCGCATCTATTTCGATCTGCATGACACGCAGCTCACGGCGGACCTCATCGGCAAGTCGATCGACGTGGGCGATGCCTTCATCAGCCGTATCCGCCTGGCGCAGCCAGTCACCGGCATGACGCGCATTGTGCTCGAAACCAAGGCCAGCACAAACTTCTCCGTGAGCCTGGAGGCGAATCCGTATCGGCTGAGCGTAGAAGTTCGCAAGAATGGAACTGACCCCAAAGGCGCAGTCAACCTTTTTCCGAACCTTGGGACTGGAAAAAGCAAGTTAGCGATCGTCGTTCCGCCGCCGACGAAGGAAGACCTGCAACTGCGGGCGCGTGTACCCAAGATGCGTATCGTGGTCGATGCCGGCCACGGCGGATGGGACCTGGGCACGGTTGGGAAGCGCGGCTTGCTGGAAAAAGATCTGGTGCTCGAAATCGCGCAGAGATTAGGCAAGCTGCTCGAATCGCGGCTTGGCACCGAAGTGATTTACACCCGGGAAGACGATAACTACATCCCGCTCGATCAGCGGGCTGAGATCGCCAATGACTCGCAGGCGGATCTGTTCGTCTCCGTCCACGCGAATTATAGCGACCTGCCTTCGGCGCGCGGCGTCGAAACTTACTACACCAACTTCTTCTCCGCTCCAGGATCGAAAGATGCTCCGAAAGATGCGGGATCTACAGCCAAGAATTCCAACAGCCCATTACTTTCTCCGGCAGACCTGCATGACCGCATCGAGCAATCGCGCCGGCTGGCGGCGAGCGTGCAGCGGTCGTTGTATGGAACGCTTTCGGTAGAAAATCCGGGCTTGCGCGATCGTGGGATCAAGGAAGCCAGCTTCGTCGTGCTGACCGAGAGCGCGATGCCGGGAATTCTGGCGGAAGTTTCGTTTGTCAGCAGTTCCATCGACGAGCAAAAACTCCGCAGCGACGGCTATCGGGAACGCATCGCCGAAGCGCTGTATAAGGG
>DATAUY010000118.1:0-5047 GCA_036268025.1 Candidatus Sulfotelmatobacter sp.
GACGAGTTCCCTTCGTATAACTGGAAGTTTTCTTTTTCGAGGCCGGTCACCAGCCGGTTCATCGGATCCGTGATCGTCACCGGAACCAGCACCAGGTCCACGTCTACCTTCATCGGCCGCACATGTGCGCTAAGCCCGCTCTTGGCGTCGGTAGCAGCGACCAGATTCTCCTTGGCAGCTTCTTTCGGCTTCTCTACTTCCCGGGGCTGAATATGGATGTCGTTTACATCGGTGGTCTGTCCCAGCGCAAACGCGCTCAGGCACACCAACGCGATCAGGCCGAGGATAAGATTTTCCCGCAGGCAGGCTTGCATCGGTCCCCAGGGTCGAACCGACGCGTCATATCGGATTAGGGCCGTCGTGCTAGATGACCAGCGCCAGCTGCAAAGGCGGGCCATAATTACCTCAATGTGGCGGATGTTAGCACAGCTTTTGACGCACCCAGCAGGGTTTTTGTCAAAAATCAATGACAAACGTCCCGAATTGTCTATCCAGTACGGGCTTTGGCGCGGCCTCCGCAAGGTGCTGCACTGTCATTGTTGCCAGTTCAAGCCAGGTCGCGCCGCCGCTCCACAACCTAACTTGTTACAATCAAAGCCTCCCATGGCAGAAATACGTCCCTTTCAGGCCCTGCGCTACAACTCGCAGCTCGTTTCGCCGTCGCAGGTCGTTACTCAACCCTACGACAAGATCACGCCCGCCACGCAGGAGCGCTATTATGCGGCCAGTCCGTACAATCTCGTCAGAATCATCCTCGGCCGCCGCGAACCCTCCGACAATACGGTAGAGAACGTATATAGCCGCGCCGCCGCCTTCGCCCACGACTGGCGGGAACGAGACATTCTTCGTCGCGACTCAGATCCCTCGATCTACGCCTGCTCGCAGACTTTCACTTCTCCGACCGACGGCACAAAACACGAGCGCCGCGGATTCGTTGCCCTGGGCCGGGTCGAAGATTATTCTGCGAGGGTAGTCTTCCGCCATGAGCAAACGCTGGCCAAACCCAAAGCCGACCGTCTCGATCTCCTTCGCGCCACTCGAACCCACTTCGAGCAGCTTTTCCTGCTCTATGAGCACTCCGGCGAGATCGATTCCCTAATCGCACCCAAACCCGGCACGCCTCCCACAATAGACGTGACGGACGAATACGGGGTGGAGAACCGCGTTTGGCAGATTTCCGATCCCGCGATCGTTGCAGCAATTCAGAAAGCGATGGCTGACAAAAAGCTCGTCATCGCCGACGGCCACCACCGTTACGAAACTGCGCTGAACTTCAGAAACGAGAACCGTGGGGCAGCAGACGCCTCCGTCCGCGGAAATGCCACGGGAACCAATCCTGACGTTCACGACCCTGACGCCCCCTACGAATTCGTCATGCTGACCTTCGTCAACATGAACGACCCCGGACTCATCGTGCTTCCGACACATCGGATCGTGCATTCGTTGAATTCATTTTCCGCCGACGAATTCCAGCGAGCCGCACGCGAATTCTTCGAAATCGAAGTCATCGATGCCGCGCTCGACGCGGCCCAGGCCACCGAACTTCTCCGCGCTCGCGGCCGCACCGGAACGGCATTCCTCGCCGTTACCGCGAACCGGATCTACCTTTTGCGCTCCACAAAAGCCCCTGCCTCGAAGTTCTTCCACGGTCTCTCGCCGCAGCAGCAGTCGCTGGACGTGGTGCAACTGCACAAATGCCTGCTGGAAGGTGTACTGAGACTTTCCGAAGAATCCATCCGCAATCAGGAAAATCTGTCCTACTTGCGCGATGCGGCCGAAGCCATAGCGCAAGTCAGAAAAGGCGAAGCCGATATCGCATTCCTGATGAACCCCTGCCCGGTACAGAAAGTCCGCGACATCGCTTTCGCCGGCGAAGTCATGCCCCAAAAATCCACCGACTTCTATCCCAAACTCCTAAGCGGACTCACGGCCTATGCGCTGGACTGACGGGCGAAAAAGTAGCGCCGGCGTCCCGCCGGCTGTCGCGAGAGCCTGCCCTGAGCTTGTCGAAGGGGCGTTTCGCACTCGCCGCGTGAGACGGCAAATTCCCGCGCTGATAGTCTTGTGCTCACTGCTGACAGCCGCCCCCGCTGAAAAACATCTCTCCGTCTACTCCCTCGCCGCGAATTACTCCATGCCCGTCGTCCAGCGCGAAGGCCGCGACTACATCGGGCTGCTCGAACTCCTCGAACCTCTCGGCAAGGTCAGCGCGAAATCCGACAACAACCGCTGGCGCCTCCGCTACAACAACGTCGAAGGAGACTTCCAGCTCGGAAAAACGCGCGCTCTCGTCCAGGGCCGCGACGCCGATCTCACCGGAAAATTTCTGATGGAAAACAAGCGCGGCCTCGTCCCCGTCAGTTCGCTGGCTTCGCTCCTGCCGAGGCTTCTCGGTGGTCCAGTCACGCTACATGAGGATTCCGAGCGTCTTTTCATCGGAAACATTGCGACGCACTTCACCGCGTCTCTTTCAGGAGAGAATCCGCCACGCCTCGTTCTGCACTTCACCTCGCCCGTAAATCCAAGTATCGCCACCGAGCCCGGCACGGTCCGCATGACGTTTTCCCGCGACCCATTGGTGGCTCCCGCCTCGCCAACCCTTACCTTCGGCAACAAGGCGATCCCTTCCGCGAGCTACAGCGAGGCGAATGGCAATGCCGTTCTCACAGTCAACTCAACCATCCCTTTGATGGCCAGCTTCGCCAACGATGGACGCACCATCACGATCGCTGCAACTTCGTCCCCGGCAACACAGAATGCGCAATCGCCGGCACAGGGACCGAGCAATCCGTCATCGAACTCGGCATCGGCTGGGCAACCACAGACATCAACTCCAACCGCACAAACGCCGACGCTGGCCGCGCCTACAGCCCCTCCGATTCCCCGCCGCTACTTCGCCGTCGTTGACGCCAGCCACGGCGGGGACGACCACGGAGAGACTCTCAGCACTACGTTGCTCGAAAAGGATATCACCGTCGCGCTCGCCCGCAGCCTTCGTCAGGAACTCGAAAGCCGCGCCATCACCACACTTGTGCTGCGCGACTCCGACGCCAATCTGTCTGTCGATCAGCGTGCCATGTTCGCCAACGCCGACCACGCCGCCATCTACATTGCGCTGCACGCCGCCTCCAGCGGCCGCGGAGTCCGCGTCTACACCGCGCTTCTTCCTTACGGCGGCAACGATCGCGGCCCCTTTCGCGACTGGACCACTGCCCAGCACAATTCGCTTCCGCTCAGCCAGTCGACAGCCACGGCCATCAGTAACGAGTTGCAGAAGCGCCAGATTCCCGTCCGCTCTCTCGAAGGCGCGCTTCGACCGCTCAACAACATCACCGGCCCCGCAATCGCAATCGAGGTAGCCCCACAAGGCTCCGACGTGTCGCAACTAACGGCGCCGGATTACCAGCAGTTAATCACCAGCGCGGTAGCCACAGCAATCGCGAACGCCCGCGACCAACTCGGAGCCGCCCAGTGAACTCCCGAAGAACATGTAGGGAGAGCCGCCGCTTTGAGCCTACCCTGAGCAAGCGAAGCGCGTCGAAGGGGCTGTCCAGTCGAGCGAAGGTCGACAGTCTGGCGATGAAAATGAACTATGGGTGGACTTTCGCCCGAGGCAAGGTGACCACTCCATGATCCCCCGCCACCTGCTCATTGCGATGATCGTTCTTCTCGCCGCAGTGCTCGGCCTGGGCATCTACGCCTGGAACATGCGCAAGACAGTCACCGCCACTCCGGTCGCCGCCACCGACACGCGCCCGCTGGCCCCTCCGGTTGCTGGGCCAACCGAACGTGTCACGCTTTTCGTAGCTCACGATGAGGACGGCACCCTCCGCGCGGAATCCGCACAAATCCCGCTGCCCTCAGGACGCCAGCAGCGCGCCGAAGAACTTCTCCGTGCCCTGCTCTCGCTCTACCTCGACAAATCCTCGCCGCACGCGCTTGGCGCCGGAGCAGAAATCCGCAGCGTCTACCTCGTCGATCCAGGAGAAGCCGTCATCGATCTCAACTCGGCGTTCGCCGATACACACCGTTCCGGCCTCCTGGTAGAAGAACTGACGGTTGCCTCCCTGATTCACACGATCTCTGTCAATACGCCGGGAATTTTGCGCGTAAAAATTCTCGTCGATGGCAAGCAACGCGACACGCTCGCAGGCCACGCCGATCTTTCGGAGCTCTACGACGTCACTGCCGTGAACCAACTTGCCGTTCAGCTGCAATCCGGACAATAAAATCCTGGCCACGGATCAACACGGATGGCCCACGGATAAAGCCAGGATTGTTCTATCGAATAATCCGCGGAAAATCCGTGGCCAAGCTCTTGCTCGAAGCTGTTAGCACTGGCGGCGACTCGGCACTCGCGCCTGATTTACAATCCCGCCATGTTCTACCGCTCCGACAACCGTTCTCCCGACCAGCTTCGCCCGGTCACGATCACACCCGACTTCATCACCACCGCTGAAGGCTCATCCCTCATTGAAGTTGGCAACACGCGCGTCATCTGCACGGCTTCGATCGAAGAGGCAGTCCCCAGTTTCATGCGCAACTCGGGCAAAGGATGGATTTCCAGCGAATACTCCATGCTTCCCCGCTCCACCCTGACCCGCAGCCCGCGCGAGGTCACCAAAGGTCGCCAGAGCGGACGTACCCATGAAATCCAGCGCCTCATCGGACGCAGCCTGCGCGCGGTCACGGACCTCAGCCGCCTCGGCGAGCGCACCATCTGGATCGACTGCGATGTAATCCAGGCCGACGGAGGCACACGCACCGCGTCAATCACCGGCGCATTCGTCGCTCTCGGGTTAGCCTTGGGAAAGCTGGTGGAAGCGGGAACGCTTCCCGCGGTCCCGCTAAGGGATTTCGTCGCGGCAATCAGTGTGGGAATCGTCGACGGAGAAATCCTGCTCGACCTGGCCTACGAAGAAGACTCCCGCGCCGACGTGGACATGAACTTCGTAATGATGGCATCCGGAAAGATGGTCGAAGTACAAGCCACAGCCGAACATCAGGTCTTCGATGACCAGCAGCTACAGAAGATGCTCTCGCTCGC
>DATAUY010000119.1:0-16147 GCA_036268025.1 Candidatus Sulfotelmatobacter sp.
CTTTACTAACGTGATGTTCGGAGCGTTCGGGCAGGTGCAGACTTCGGCGGCCGCGGTCAAGGAAGAACGGGTCGTGCGCAGCGCAACGCCGGAAGAAGCAGCTGCGATTCTGGAAACTGCGGGGAAGGTCGTGATTGTCCCCGGCTACGGCATGGCCGTTGCGCAGGCGCAGCACAAAGTCCGCGAACTTTATGACGCGCTCACCAAGAAGGGTGTAGACGTCCGCTTCGCAATCCATCCGGTCGCCGGCCGCATGCCAGGCCACATGAACGTCCTGCTCGCCGAGGCTGACATTCCCTACGACCGCCTCATCGAAATGGAAGAGATCAACGGTGACTTTCCGCAGACCGACGTGGCCCTCATCATCGGGGCGAACGACGTGACCAATCCTGCGGCCCGTACCGATCAGTCAAGCCCGATCTTCGGCATGCCGATTCTCGACGTGGACAAAGCCCATACCGTGATGGTCATCAAGCGCGGCATGAGCCCGGGATTCGCCGGCATCGATAATCCGCTCTACTACCTCGACCGCACGCTGATGCTGTTTGGAGATGCCAAGCAGTTTGTCGGCGGGATTGTGCGCGAGCTGGGCGGGGGACATTAAATTCTTCGGAGGGCGAGCGTTGGCTTTTGCTCAGGGACTCATTTACCTTACCGGTAACCGCGCCATGCCACTTGGGTAATTGTTGCTCGGATCCAGACCGAGGATGTCAATTTCCGTAAATCCAAGTTCTTGTAGTTGGTGCGAGCGCGGGCTGATCTCTTGCGCCACAAAGCGGTCGACAGCTTCGACCGTTCCGCCGTTCCAAACTACTCGCAGGCAATCGTGATCACCGTGGTTGATACAAATGACCCCGCATCCCGGACTCATAGCGTCCGCGGCAAGTTGCCAACCGTCGTGTTCGACGTCAGATGCAAATTGCCGGGCGTATTGATCACGCTGCTTACGCTCGGGGTGTTTGTCACGAGCCGACAGGCCGGGCGCGAGCAGCAATTAAGCTACTAGCGACAGGATCGGAATTTGTGCTTTTGTCATTTTTCGAGCATCGAGGCCTGTTTTTGAAATTGCCTGAGCTTCCGACGATAGTGATCCTTCCGCCTCGCGTGCGCCGCTTCTTTCTGCAGCAGTTTGAAGATCAACGACCCGGCCTTCTTCCCATATTCGGCGACATAAGACTTTTCCGTTCGCATCGCATTTATCCTTCCAATCTTCCTTCGCCTCCGAAAGTGTTACTCGGGAGTACAGGATTGTTAAGGCGCGAATGCCTCGGGCGTGATCCTATTTGACAGCCTTATGCAGTCTTCCTAGACTTGTTCCATGGAAATCCGCCTTCAGCCCGAAAAAGAGGCGCAGCTCGCCCAGATCGCCGCGCAGCGCGGTCTGAGAACAGACGAACTCGCGCAGCAGGTGTTGAGTCATTACCTGGAAGACGACAGGCGTTTCATCGAGGCAGTCAATATTGGTTTGGCGGCCGCAGAACGCGGAGACTTTGTGGAGCACGAGGAAGTGGGCAAGAGGCTCAAAGAAATATTGCGGTCCTGATGCGTGTTCGATGGACCACCCCCGCCGCCGAAGACCTCTACAACATTGTCGGTCACATTCGGCGAGACAATCCGGATGCGGCAACGGACGTCGCCCAGTCGCTGTACGACGGCTGCGGCACCTTAAGAAAATTCCCACATCTCGGTCGAAAAGGGCGGATCGAAGGCACCCGCGACCTGGTTTTCTCTGGTCTTCCCTATATCGTCGTTTACAGGATTCAAGGTCAAACTGTAGAAATAATGCGTATCTACCACGGTGCCCAAGACTGGTCCTGAAATATCGTTCGAGGTGATCGAGTGAGAACTCTGTGCTGCTTGGCTATCCTAGTCCCTGTATTTTTCCTCGCATCCGTTGCCGCTTCCCAACCTCAGCTCAACCTCATGCCCATGCCGGCCAGCGTGCAGCAGGGGTCAGGGCAGTTGCCGATCACGCAGGCATTCTCAGTTAGCGTGACCGGAACTCACGACGCCTCTCTCGACAGTGGCGTGCAGCGATTTCTGACGCAGCTTTCTTGGCAAACAGGAATTCCGTTCCGCCCCGAGGCTGGCGCTGCGACGACTCTCGAAGTTCAAGTCGATCACGGACGCGAGGCCATTCAGAAGCTCGGCGAAGATGAGTCTTACGATCTTTCAGTCACCGATTCTGGCGCGAAGCTGAACGCTGCTACTCCACTTGGTGCGCTCGATGGGCTTCAGACTTTCCTGCAACTTGTCGCCATCACGCCGACGGGCTTCGCCGCGCCCGCGGTAACGATCAAAGACCAGCCGCGCTTTCCCTGGCGCGGATTATTAATCGACGTCAGCCGGCACTTCATTCCTCTCGACGTTCTGATGCGCAATCTCGACGCGATGGCCGCCGTGAAGATGAACGTGCTGCACTGGCACCTATCCGACGATCAGGGTTTTCGCGCCGAAAGCAAAGTTTTCCCCAAACTGACAGGCATGGGCTCCGACGGACAGTTCTACACACAGGCCGAAATTCGCGACCTGATTTCCTATGCGCATGATCGGGGCATCCGCGTTATTCCCGAGTTCGACATGCCCGGTCACAGCCGCTCGTGGTTCCTGGGATATCCCGATCTCGCGAGCGGCCCGGGCCCATACACGCTCGAAGATGGCGATCCCATCACTGATCCCACGCGCGAATCGACTTACAAATTTCTCGAGAAGTTCATCGCCGAAATGGCCAAGCTTTTTCCCGATGAGTACTTCCACATCGGAGGCGACGAAGTTGACGGCAAGCAATGGGATTCCAATCCGAAGATTCAGGAGTTCATTCATGCCCATGGCATGAAAGACAACAAAGATCTTCAGGCCTACTTCAACCAGCGCCTGGAGAAAATTGTTTCGAAGAACCATAAAGTCATGGTCGGATGGGATGAGATCCTTCACCCCGATCTGCCGAAGAACATTGTGGTGCAGTCGTGGCGCGGGCAGGAGTCGCTGGCAAAGGCCGCGCAGCAGGGCTATCGCGGCTTGCTTTCCTACGGATATTATCTCGATCTCATGTGGCCGGCGGATCGTCATTATGCCGTCGATCCTATGAGTGGCGCTGCCGCGTCCCTTACGCCCGAACAGAAGAAGTTGATCCTTGGGGGAGAGTCAGCACAATGGGCGGAGTGGGTCACGCCAGAGAATATCGATTCGCACATTTGGCCGCGAAACGCTGCCATTGCCGAACGCTTGTGGTCTCCGCAGGATGTCACCGATCCAGCTTCGATGTACGCCCGCATGCGAACGGTAAGTCTGGAGCTGGAGTTCCTGGGCCTGATGCATAACGCGGCGCGCGAGCGCATGCTGCACCGCATGGCCGGAGACGCTGACACCTCAATGCTGCGCGTTCTCGCTGATGTCGTCGAGCCCGTGAAAGATTACAACCGCTGGAAAGATGAGCAAGGCCCGATAGATTTTCATGCACCGCTGACCCGCATGATTGACGCGGCGTATCCCGAGAGCGACACTGCGCGGGAATTCGGTGCTCTGGTGCAGAAATACATTAAGAGTGGATTCAAGGATCAGGCTGCCGAATTGCAGATACGATCCTGGCTTACGCTCTGGCGCGATAACGATGCGAAGTTGCATCCGCTGCTGACGCGATCGTTCTTGCTCCAGAAAGACATCCCGCTATCACAAAATCTCTCGATGGTTGCCGCGGCAGGATTGCAGGCGCTAGACTACCTCCAGAAGTCGCAACCCGAGCCTGACCTGTGGAAAGCGCAGCAGATTGCTGTCCTCGAATTGGCGAAGCTGCCCAGCGACGATGTGCTGCTGATGATCGTTGCGCCGGTGCAGCAACTGGTCGAAGCGAACACTACCAAGTAGCTCGCTCTGAGAGAAGAGAAGACACATATAGGGACAGCCCTCGGCTGTCCGGCGGCCCGGGAGTTTCGGCCGCTGTGTTTCGCTAGGGCGTGAACTGGTACACAGCGCCGTCATTGCCATTTCCACCGTGTACCGTCGCGCCGTAGAAGCTGCCAGCCATGCCCTTAATCATCCCGTTGTAAGCGAATCCGGGACTTGGTTCTCCCGGGAAGCGGTACACCACGCTTTCCGTCCACTTGCTCGATGCTCCTTTGGCTAACTTGTAGATCACACCACACCCGCAGGTGGTCGCTCCGCCTTCGCTCGTCGTACCGTAAAAATTTCCCGCCGAATCCGCGACTAGGCTGCTGATTGGACTAGCTCCGTCCATGCCGCCTTTGAAGCTGTAGAGAACGCTCTCCGTCCAACCCGCGCCGTTGCGCGTTAGCTTGTAAATCGACCCGAGGTCGTGCGCGCCCGCGTAATAAGTCGTCCCGTAAATATTTCCCGCCTTGTCAAAAACAACTCCGCCGTAGGGCGATGCTCCATCGGGCTGATCTTTGAAGGCGTACAGCGTTGTGAACTTCCACTTTTCGGTGCTCGGAGAAATTTCATACACGACGCCGAACCCATGCGCACCGCCAGTCGTGCACACGTTGAAGAGATTTCCCGCCGTATCTATAAAGAATCGCCCCGCCGATCCTCCGCTGCCGTCCGTGCCGCCGGTGAAAGCATGGATGACTTTCAGCGTCCAACCGCCGCCACCCGGCTTGAGTTGATAGACGACGCCTACTCCGTTTGCGCCGCCGGTCGGAGTCGTGCCGTAAATATTCCCTTGCTCGTCGAACGCCACCGGGCTGCCGGGACCTGAGCCATCCGTCCCGCCGGTAAACTGGTGAATAACGCTCTGTGTCCAGCTTGATCCCGTCTTCGCGAGCTTGAATACGACACCGCAGCCGCCTTCGCAGCCGCCTCCCCCGCCTGTAACGGCTGTTCCGTACAAATTGCCCTTTGCGTCGAGCGTCACTCCCTTGTATGGTTCACCACCGTCCGCGCCGCCAGTGAAGTTATAGAGGACGGTATGAACTCCCGTGGGCGTGACCTGAAAGACCGTTCCACCGCCGAAAGTGCCGCCTTGCACGGAGGTGCCGTAGAGATTACCGGCGCTATCCATGACAAGCTCAGTGTCGGTGTATTCTCCGTCGGTGGCCCCACCGAAGCTGTAGATCAGCTTGGTCGTGTTCGCGGCCCAGGCCGCGGTGGCCACAAACATCACAGCGGAGAGAAGAGTTTGGATCGACCGATGCCAGAATCGTCTGTCTTGCATGAAGACCTCCCAATAGGTTCACAGCGACAGAAAACGGCTAGCTACAGCGGGGTACGACTTTACCACTGAAAATGGCCTATGGTCGGCTTTGATTGTAAAATTTCCAAGTGATATCATGATATCACCGGAGGGTTCCGCATGGCCCAGCTAGTCGTCCGCAACCTCGAAGATAGCGTGAAAATCCGGCTCCAACGCCGCGCCCGGCGCCACGGGCGCAGCATGGAGGCCGAAGTCCGCGACATTCTGCGGAATGCCGCCAATGAAAAAGAGCTTCCTTCCACCGGTTTGGGTACGGAACTGGCAAACATTGTCCGGGGAACTGGGCTGAGGTTTGAAGCTAAAGAGCTTCGCGGATATCCCGTAAAGCCTGCCACATTCGACGAGTAATAGCCTGGATATGACCATTCTCGACACGAATGTCGTCTCGGCTCTCCTGTATGACCCTCCCCCCATCAACATTGTTGCATGGCTGGACAGACAAGCCCCATCATCGATCTGGACGACGTCAATTACAGTGCTCGAGATTCAAACCGGCCTTCGAACCATGCCCGTAGGAAAACGACAGACCGGCTTGTCCCAGGTTTTCGAGCGGATTCTCGACGGGATGAGCCACCGCATCTTCGGCTTCGACGAAGATGCAGCTCGCCTTGCAGCAAATTTGAACGCCGAACGGCAGAAAAAAGGTAGGATCGGCGAAATTCGCGACACCATGATCGCGGGAATTGTCCTCGCCCACCGCGCCAGTCTGGCGACGCGCAATACTTCCCATTTCGACGACATTGCCGCTGTCGTGATCGATCCCTGGATCGCGTAGCGTGTGGCTTCGCATGATATTCTAATAACTCCAGCTGCGTACCGTTTTGGCGGAATCCCCGCAGTTCCTGAACACTCAGAGAAGAATTCAGAAATTATGCTTTCAGTCAGCAATGTATCCATGCGCTTCGGCGCCAAAGTTCTGTTCGAAGAAGTCTCCACCGCTTTTACCCCGGGCAAGCGCTACGGTCTAACCGGTCCCAACGGTGCCGGCAAGTCCACGTTCATGAAGTTGCTCAGCGGAGAGCTCGATCCGCAAAAGGGCACCGTCGTTCGCCCTCGCAAACTCGGCGTTCTGAGCCAGGACCAGTTTGCATTCGACGCCCACTCCGCGATCGATACCGTCATCATAGGCAACAAACGCCTGTGGGCGGCCATGCAGGAACGCGACGCTATCTACGAGAAGCCCGAAATGACGGACGCCGACGGCATGAAGCTAGGCGAACTTGAAGGCATCGTCGGAGAAGAAGACGGATATTCCGCCGAGAGCGATGCGGCAATTCTGCTTCAAGGCCTCGACATTCCGGAAGAGTTGCACGCCCGCAAGATGGGTGAATTGCAGGGTGGACAGAAAGTCCGCGTGCTGCTGGCGCAGGCGCTATTCGGACATCCCCAGGCCCTGCTGCTGGACGAGCCGACGAACCACCTCGATCTCGACTCGATCCACTGGCTGCAAAGCTTTCTGACGGCTTATGACGGCATCGTCATCACCATCTCGCACGACCGGCATTTCCTGAACAGCATCTGCACGCACATCGCCGACATCGACTATCAGACGATCATTACGTATACAGGTACTTACGACGACATGGTCGTCGCCAAAACGCAGGTGCGGTCGCAGATCGAAGGTCAGAACGCGCAGCGCGAAAAGAAGATCGCGCAGTTGAACGAATTCATCGCGCGTTTTGCCGCTGGAACGCGTTCCAGCCAGGTTCAGTCGCGGCGGAAGGAAGTCGAACGCCTCCAGGTCACGGAGCTTGCGAAGTCGAATATCGCGCGTCCGTTTATCAAGTTCGAGCAGAAGCGGCCCTCGGGCAAGCACATTCTCGAAATCGAGCACCTGGGCAAAGCATATGACGAGAACAAAGTCCTTCGCGACTTCACCGCCAGCATTACCCGCGGCGAAAAGATCGCGCTCATGGGCCGCAATGGAGCAGGGAAGACCACCCTGCTGAATGCGCTGCTGGCGAATTCTCCGACCACACCCGAAGCTGAGCTGCGCAAGACCAGCGGCTACAACGGCCCGTTGGTCGACTCTGGCAAGGTCATCTGGGGACACGAAGCCGCCGTTGGTTATTTCGCGCAGGATCACCGCAGCCTGATCGAAGATGGCACAACGGCCATCGAATGGCTGCATCAGTGGGACCCGGCAGCCGTCAACGAGGAACTCCGCGGAGTTCTCGGACAGATGCTCTTCGCCCGCGAAGAAGCGACAAAATCCACCAGCGTTCTGTCAGGCGGTGAGGCCGCCCGGCTGCTCTTCTGCAAGCTGATGCTGCAGAAGCCGAACGTTCTCGTTCTCGATGAGCCTACCAACCACCTTGACCTCGAATCGATCAATGCGTTGAATATTGCGTTGCAGCGATATCAGGGGACGGTGTTCCTCGTGACCCACGATCACGATCTGATCGACGAAGTTGCCACGCGCATCTGGCACTTCGAGAGCGATCATAAGATCACCGACTTCAAGGGATCATACGAAGAATATCAAGCGGCGGTGGTGGTCTAAATGCGAATGGTGAATTCGGCAATGCGGACAAATCATGACGCGTCCTATTACTTTGCCTGCGCCGTGACCGCGTCCAGTTTTTTCAGCATCGCGCCGATCTCCGTATTCGCCATGAAGCTTCTCCACACCAGCCCCGTGCGGTAGTTTTCAACCATGTCCACGATCGGCGCCTGGTTGAGTCCCATATAAATTGGTGAAATCCAGTTGAAGGTTGGATTGTAGGCGTCGCGCGGGCCGTAGATGTCCCAGATCTGCGCCCCGAGATCGCGATAGTAATGTTTCAGCGCGGCCATGGACGCCTCAGGCGTGTAGGGGAACGATGCGAGTGCGCCGGTGGGAGTCAGCGTGCCGCGGTCACTATTGTTCTCGGGAGCATGCGGTACGTAGCCTTCCGGGCCGTCGCTCGCTGTAAGTCCCCAGGCGTTGGGTCCGTATCCGGCGAAATGTTTCGGATCGGCAATCGAGTAGGCGCGGTTAATCAATGCAATGTTACGGTTGTTTTCGAAGTAGGAAGAAGTGAAGCGATCGTGCAGGCTGTGCGGATCGAAACCGATGTACGAATAGTGAGTGAAGAATAGCGGGCCTCCGGTGCCGACTCCCACGTCGAGCTTGATTCCGTAGTAGGTGTGGCCGTTGCTGTAGTGGTCGCCATCAATGGAACCAGACCACCCCGTACGGTAGCCAAGGGCTTCTTTGGATTGGCTTGCCCAACCGGAGTAATACATATCCACCGGCACTCCATGAGTCGGGGATGACATGGCAAGAATGTAGGCAACCATGACCTCGTTAAAGCCGATCAGCGGATGGTGAATTTGCTGCGCCCATTCCTTCGACCAATGCCAGAAGATGAAGTTGCTGTGCGGATCGCCCCGGTACCAGTCCCACTCCACGGTTTCCCAGAGATGAGTGATGTGCTGATAGAGGGATTTCTCGGCCTCGTCGTTACCGTGGAAGTATTGCCGCGCTGCCAGAAGGCCTTGTACGAGAAATGATGTTTCCACCAGATCGCCGCCGTTGTCGAACATGCCGAAAACAGGCATGGTCTTTCCAGTGCTGCCGTTCATGAAGTGCGACCATGCGCCGTGATATCGGTCGGCATGCTCGAGGAAATTGACGATCTTTGTGAGCCGCTCGACGCCTTGCTGCCGCGTTATGAATCCGCGGTCTACGCCGACGATTAACGCGGCGATGCCGAATCCGCTGGCGCCAGTGGCAATGACGCGGTCGTCGCCGGGAATATTCTCATGTGTCATGCCGGAGTTGGGGTCAGCGCCTTCCCAGTAGTAGAGAAAGCAGTCGTGTTGCAGCATGGTCAGCAGTTCGTCGTCGCTGAGTTCACGCGTAGAGGCGCTGGCTTCGCTCGAGAGCGGAGACAGCCGATAGCTCTCGTCGGATGCGGCAACTTTGTATTTCGCCGTGGTTCCCGATTTCCCAAGGAAGTCGGAGTAACGCTGGATTCCCGGCAACTGCATGCCGATCGGTTCGAAGGGATTGCCGTCGATCGAACGGTAAATAATGTAACGGCCGAGCGAAGGGCTGCTAATCGGGTCCCAGGTTATTTCCACGTGGCGGTCATAACCTGTGGCATGGATATTCTGCGGCGCGGACAGGTTTCCGGCCGAATTGCCTGCATCACCGTCCACGCGAAATTCATCGACGATCAGCGTGTGGCGCACACCGTCTGCGCGGTTCTGGTGGAAGACAACATTCTGCAAGCGCTCGCCGTGAAATTCGTAGATGGACGCGGTGTGAAACGCATTGAGCGGAATGCTGATCCGGACCCACTTTCCCGCCGGGATATCGCCCGAGAACTTTCCCATTTCCAGCGGTCGCGTAAACGATGCAGGAAACTCCGCGACCTGCAAGCCTTCGCGCGCCGTAGAAAGAACAATCACTGGCAGATCTGCTGCTTTGATCACCTCCGGAGCATAGACCCAAAAATAGAGCGTATGACCAGAGAACTCCGGAAAGCGATTGCGGAAGTTCATCACTCGAACTTCGGCTTCCCATCCGCCTTCGGGTTCGGATTGCCATTGCAGACGGAGAGCGTTGGGCGGAGTCAGGAATGTTTTTGCTTCCACCGGCAGGCGGGAGTTCGACTGCTCGATAAAGCTGTGGCCGTTGGCCATCGCGTTACTATAGAAGTAGCCATCGGAGTTCAGGCTGTTGTCGAAGACGACGTGCCGATAGTACTCGGTATTGCCGAATGCAAGGATCGAGCAGGCGAAGAAGAACGCGGGAAGGAACGCTCTTCTTAAAGCCGCTATTGGTATAGACGTTCGAAGAACACGGATGCATCGGGTCATGTCGGAAAATGTCGGCGATTGATTTGACCGCCAGTATAACGTTTTAGCTGCAATCCCGGGCCCCGCTTGACACGAGATTTCATCGGATGCTACAAGGCCCATGTAACTGCGCAAGGAACTGTTCACCGGGAGACTCGAATGGCTGGCCAGGGAATGCAGCGCCGCGATGTCTTACGCTACATCGGTATCGCATCGGTAGCATCCGCATTCCCCGGATTTCATCAGTGGGCGTTCGCATGCGACCACCATCCCGTGGCTGCGAGTCTCGCCGCTGAAGCCGGCCCATACAAGCCGCTTTTCTTCTCTCCCGAGCAATTCAAAATGATCGAGCACCTCGCAGAGATGATCATTCCTGAGGATGAGACTCCGGGTGCGAAGCAGGCCGGCGTGGCCGAGTTCATTGATTTCATGGCTGCGAATCGCGTTGCCGTGAGCACATCGCGTGACTTTCGCTCCACCGCGGACGCGATTGAAGCGGGAAACGAGGCGCAGGAGAAATTCATCTCCGGCCTCGGCTGGATGAACGCTCGCAGCCATTCGGAATTCGGCCGCGACTTCATGGATTGCTCTCCTGAGCAGCGAAACTCGCTGCTCGAAGAGCTGGCGTACAAAGCCAAATTCAAACCGACGACCGAAAGCGGACGCGACTTTTTCCGCATGATGCGCGACTACATGGTGGTCGGCTACTACACCACGAAGATCGGATTGGAGAGCATTGGCTATCCAGGATTGCGGACGGTCTGGCCGAAGCTGCCGAGTTGTCCGCATCCGGATGATCCCGAGCACAAGCATTTGCCCAAAGCGGCGAGCTAGAACGCTTTTTGCGGGCGAAGGTAAAAGGGAAGCAAGACAAGGACGATTCCATTGCCGACGAAAACTTTTGACGCGATCGTGATAGGCACCGGCGCGGGTGGCGGTACCGCAATGAAGCTTCTCTGCGAAGCCGGATTACAGGTGTGCGCGCTCAATTCCGGGCCGCGCACCGATCCCAGCGAAGACTACCGGCAGCACCGGCAGGTTTACGATCTGAAATATCGCGGCTTCGGCAATCCTTTGCGCTTCGAAGGCAAGCCTCATCAGGAGCCATATTCCGTCGAAGAGTCCGAGTACAGCGAAGGCCGCGATCTTTTCGAGCACGACATCGCATATTCCAACGCGCCCGGCACTGACTGGTATTGGAAGCGCTGCAAGGCGACGGGCGGCAAGGCGAATTTCTGGGGACGTTCTTCCGCACGCTTCGGCGACATCGATTTCAAGGCCGCCGATCGCGACGGCTCCGGCGTCAACTGGCCCGTGGACTATGCCGAAATGTCGCCGTGGTTTTCGAAAGCCGAAAAATATATGGGCGTGGCGAGCACAATCCAGAACCGGCCGAGCAATCCCGACGGCGATTATCTGCCGCCGATGCCGTGGCGCTGCATCGACTACATCATTCAGAAGGGGGCGGAAAAAATTGGGGTGCCTTACTTGCCGGACCGTTGTGCGCAGCTTACGGTGCAGCACGGTGACCATCCGCCCTGCCACTATTGTGGCAATTGCACCCGCGGCTGCGACGTCGGATCGTTCTTTTCTCCGACCTGGTTCACGATTCCCGAAGCCGAAGCGACCAAGAACTTAACGCTGCTTACGAACGCGTTAGTCCGCGAAGTCATCGTCGACGAAAACGGCATGGCAAAGGGCGTCGCTTACATTGACCGCAACACGCGGCTGGAGATCGAGCTCTATGCCAAGGTTGTGGTGCTCGCCGCGTCGTGCGTCGAGACAGCACACATCATGCTGAATTCGAAGTCGACCCATTGGCCGACGGGCATCGCAAATTCCAGCGGACAACTTGGCAAGAATCTCTGCGAGCATCTCTACGGCTGTCCCGGCTATGGATATTTCCCGCAGCTTCTTGGGCAGCCTCCGTTTCCCGACAGCGTTGCCGACTCCACCATCGCCTGGATGCCGCGCTGGCAAAATCTGAAAAATCCGCACGAGGAAAAATTCCTTCGCGGTTATTCGATCTACATGGGCGGCGGCTGCGAAGATTTTCCCGGCTACTACAACGAACTCGAGGGCTTCGGGAAAAAATTCAAGCGCGACATCAAGCGCTACTATCCGACTCCGGTCGGATCGTATATTCAGGCGCCAACCCTGCCCAGCCCCACAAACTATGTTGATATCGATTCCGACAAAAAAGACATTTTCGGCATTCCGCAGATTCGCTTCCACTTTCAGTGGGGACAAAACGAATTGCTGATGTGGGAGCACTCGAAGCAGGTCATGACCGATCTTTTCAAGGCCATGGGCGCGGAGCTATGGGGAATGAGCGATGCGCCCGACCGTTCTGGAACCAGCCTGCACGAAACCGGTGTCTGCCGCTTCGGGGACGACCCAAAAAGTTTTGTAACTAATCGATGGGCGCAGACGCATGACGTGCCCAACCTCTACATCTGCGATGCCAGTATTTTCCCTAACTGCACCGACAAGACCACGACAATGCCGCTCGTTGCTTTCACCATGCGCACCTGCGATCACATGCTGACAAATTTCAAGCAGGGCATTCACCAGCGCGCATAAGTCCAAACATATGTTTGCTACGGAGCTTGCCGGAAGCCGCAGGCAGTCCCAAATTCGCCTAGGCGGATTTGCACTCCGGTAGTACAATCCTCGCCGCTTGCAAGCTTAGGAGGAGGCGTGAAGCCCATCCGTGTCGGTTTGCTCGTCGCCGTTTCGCTGACTCTGTCAGGCTCGTCCCAAAACTCCCGCTCGATACCTCCGCAGATTCTTCACGCTCAAGAGCTGCAGATCCAGAATGAAACCGATTCCCAACCGCGCCCTCCGAATCCTGTCGAGCTTCGGAATGAGGCGCAACAGCTAGCCGCGTTGGCGGCGTCGATTCCGCCCGACGTGCAGAATGCGAACAAGGGGCGGTTGTCGAAAGATCTCATTCGGAAGCTGAAGGACATCGAGAAGCTGTCGAAACACCTGCGAAGCGAGTTGGGGCATTAGACTATTTCCGGAAGCACTAGGCGCTGGATTAGTCTTGGTGTGTCCCAGATTCCTTCATGCAGAAAGTCTTGATCGAAGTGTGCGTAGACTCGGTTGCCTCTGCGGTCGCTGCGGAGCGTGGAGGTGCAGAGCGCATCGAGCTGTGCAGCGATCTGTTCGAAGGAGGGATCACTCCGAGCGCAGGGTTGATCGAATCAGTTCGAGCCCGTATTTCGATCGGCTTGCACGTCATCATCCGGCCGCGCCCGGGCGACTTCTGTTACTCCGAGGAAGAGTTTCAGGTGATGCGGCGCGATATCCAGATCGCCCGGGACCTGCAAGTAGATGGAATGGCGTTGGGCATTCTCGATCCCGCAGGAAAAATTGACGTTCGGCGAACCCGGCAGCTTGTCGAAATGGCGCTGCCCCTGAACGTAACCTTCCATCGCGCCTTTGACATGACAGCGGATGTATTGCAGTCATTGAATGACGTCTGCGCAACAGGAGCCGACCGAATTTTGACCTCAGGCGGCGCGCCGGATTCCACGCAAGGCGCGGAAGCCATACGCCAACTGGTCGAAACCGCGGGGGATCGAATCACGATCATGGCCGGTGGCGGAATTCGCCCACCCAACGCGGCAGCGATCGTCAAACGGACAGGCGTGCGCGAAATACATGTCGGTCTGGGCAGTCATATTGAGAGCCCGATGCAGTTCCGCAATCCGCGCATCTCGATGGGTAAAGCGCAGGGCCGTGAATATGACCGCACCCAGGTGCTGGAAGAAAGTGTGCGTGAACTGAAAAGCGCCGTGTCGCCATCCGGCCCATAGCGCACTGCTTTAGCCTTTTATGGCAGAGCGAATCTTCGGTACGCCCGACACGGCAGCTTTTAGCTCGGCATCCGTTTCCATCTGACTCAAGACCTTCTTAGTCATTTGCTCATCAATGTCGGGCGCTTTCCGGATTTCGACCGGGTATCGAACCAGCAGTTCCAATCCGGTGTCTGCAAATTGCAACCGTGCTTCCGGCCGGGGCACCTGTACCTGAATGTCTACGCGGCGCTCGATGCCGGCATGTTGCCGTTCGATTTCTTCTTTATATCCTCCATAAACGGCGTTCACCGCATTGAGTAACTTCTCCTCCGCAGCCTTGTGGTTTCCCTCTGGCGTGACTTTCACCACGACCTCGTGCCAAGCATACTCCGTTCCGGGAATCTGCTTGAAGAGAGGTGTTCCCGACTGGAACAGGACAGAGTTCGAGAACACAACGATTCGTCCTGTCGGATAGAAGTCGAGTCCTGTCCCGGCAAGTTCCATCAGATAAAGCCGGACTAGGCCGATATCAACCACGTCTCCCGTGACGCCGGCCACACTGATGCGGTCTCCGACCCGAATACCGTAACGCCCAACGATGAAAAAGTATGCCGCAACCGAGAGAAGGACGGCCTGCAAGCCGACCGCAATTCCCGCCGTGATGAACCCGGCGAAAGTCGCGAGCGAGCTGAACTCGCTGACGAATCCAAGCAACAAGATTATGACGATCAGAACTCCGCTAACGATCCTTCGCAATACAAGGAACTGGCGTCGTCGTCGTGGATCGCTCACGTAGCGGAATGTCACGCGCCGCCATATTTCCGAAAGGATCAGCACCACGGCGAGCGCGAGGCCGATGGCCAGAACCCGCAGCAATAAAGAGCGAAGAACATATTTCGATTCGCGCGTAATGGAACTGCCCCATTCATCGAAATTCGTCTTGCTGTCGTTGAGAACGATGATCTCCTGGCTCAGCGGCATCATGGCGGCGGTGAGCTGTTTGAAGCGTTCGGTGAGCGATTGAAAGGCCTGTTTCTCGGAGCGCAGTTGGTCCGGGTCCGTTGCGGGAGGCTGGTCCGCAAGCTGTTGGCCTTGTTGAATTGTCGCCCTTAAAGCGTCACGCAGCGGCGCACGAGAGCGGTCGGCCGCGTCGCGTGCATAGTCAACTTCTTTCTTCAGAGCATCAATCTGGCGTACTGCGCTCATGTAGTCGTAGAGAGTGATCGCAGAACCAATGAGACCTCCCGCGTTTGAGGCGGAAGGCTTGGAAGCTGTTGGCGCGGTGACCGTCTTCTGTGCATTGTCGGGCGTGCCGAGCACCTCAGGTATCGACTTCGCAAGCCGATTGATGTCGCCTTCGAATCCGCCGGCGATGTCGCCATTGCTTTCGATAAACGACGCCATCTTCTGTACGGCGTCGAGCAAGGTTTTCTGCAACTCCAGTTGGCTTTGCAGGGAATCGCGTCTTGAAATCAGCGTCTCTCGCTGTTTTCCCCGTGTCTTGGAAAGCTGCGAGTTAACGCTATCGATTTGGGCCTGCAATTGGTCGATCTGGGCCGAAGTTTTCGCCTGCACTTTGGCGAGATTCTGCGCCTGCGTCGAGTCCGGCGAAGCGTTGCTTGCAGATACTTTTTGCTGGGCTGCAATTAGCGTGCTCTCTGCCTTTGCGAATTGAAATGCCAGCCGGACCGCCTGTGCTCCCAGCGTTCTGGTGTTGTCTTCGTAGATCGCATCGCTGGGAAGTCCGACGGACCGGAGTCCCGTTGTAGAGTGGCGATACAAGCTGATGACCTGGTTCAGATGATGCAAGGCAGCATTGCTGTCGAGTTGTAACGGGGGCAAGGAACTCGAAGCCGACGAACTGTTCTGAGACTCATCTTTATTGGGAACCTGTTTCGGGTTCTGTCCAGTCGCCGGCAATCCAGCCAGTAGAAGCCCCACGGCAAGCCTGGGGCGGAGATATCGTTTCGCCAGATTCATCGTGGTCACTTTTATTTGACGCAGAATGTCGGACTCAAGGTGGCTACTTTTTTGAAATCCTGCGCCGATGGGGACTTGCTTCAGAAGGTTGTGGGGGAGCTTAATTTTTTGGCGAAGAGTAACTCTGATACAGCTCGATGCGCCTGATCAATCGCACAATCGGTATAAGCCGATGCGCCGGCATCGGAGTTTGCGATGGCGATCTGACCGAAGCGCTTGCGGCCCAGGGACCACGGCTGTTCACCTTCGGGCCAATCAGGATCCGAAAGTGAATCGTACGTATAGGCGTAACCGTGCGCCCAGCGGTTCACGGTAATTGCTTCTATGTCTCGTGCCGGATCGAATCCTCCTGCGGCGAGCATGC
>DATAUY010000120.1:0-46543 GCA_036268025.1 Candidatus Sulfotelmatobacter sp.
GGATACCGCGTGGTTGAAGTTCCGGTGAGCTACTACCCGCGAATCGGGAAATCGAAGATCAGCGGCACGCTGAAAGGCACGGTCGGCGCGGCGTGGTTCATTCTCAGCTTGATCGTGCGCTATTATTTTCGGCACCGAAGAACTGGGACGCCACGGCAAGCGTGACTGTAGGACGGTGGCCCATTCAAGCCCGCTTTTGGCTTGAGTGGGGCGCTCTGTAGCCAGGCAGTCTTCCTGCCGCTTTTTCTCGTGTCGTCGGTCCCGAATCAATCTCCACTGTTTCCCCCAAGCTCCCTGTAGCGGCGAAACCGCTTCGGTCCCAAGACATGAACGACAATGTAGTTTGTCCGCACCAAAGCCGTGACATTTCAGAACATCCCCACTCAAGCCAAAAACGGGCTTGAATGGGCCACCGTCCGTCACGCGTCGTTTATTATTGCCCCAACAATCTATGAAATCTTCAAGGGAGACGGTGTTGCCTTCGTCAGCCAGTGACCGTGTGCTGGTAATCATGGCGAAAGCGCCGAGGCCGGGCGCAGTCAAGACTCGCTTGTCGCCCAGCCTTTCTCCTGAGGCTGTCACCGATTTCTATTGCTGTCTCCTGGATGACACGCTGACGCTGGCGCGTTCGTTGAGCGATGTGGAAGTTACCATCATGTCCCCAGAGGCGGACGTAATTGAACTGGCACGATTAGCGGGAAGTGACGTGGAGGTCTTTGCGCAGAAGGGGGAAGGACTTGCCGCTGGCCTTACTTCAGTGTTTGCGGACTTTCCGGGAGATTATCAACGGCGAACAATTGCCTTCAACAGCGATAGTCCGCACCTGCCGCGCTCGGTTCTGGAAGACGCGTTCGAAAAGCTGGCCGCGCACGACATGGTCGTGGGCCCGACGCACGATGGAGGCTATTATCTCGTCGGAGCAAAGGCCTCGCATTCTATGCTCTTCGCGGACGACGGAATGGGTACCACTAGCGCGCTGGAGCGGCTCTTATCTCGCACACAGGATCTTAGATTATCAGTAGGTTTCGCAGACCCTTTCTACGATATTGATATCGCCGACGATCTGACTCGTTTGGCAGAGGAGTTGCGTTTGGCTCCTTCAAGCGCACCACGCACGGCGGCGTGGCTCAAAGCGTGGCAAAGGTCATGTGGATCGGGCACTTTTGTCCGCTAGCTCCTGGCACTGCGGGCAAAGCAGGCAGGAGCGTCCGCTCCACACAGGAGAACTGTAACAGTGAAAGTCACTCCCGAGTGGAGAGTGTACTTACTCGGCGCCGTATTGTCCGCCGCACTGACGGTGTCCTCGCGAAAATTCGGCGACCGAGGCGGACCATATTTCATGGCTGCTTTGGTGGTTGCGGGAATCGCATACCTCCTCGCGATCCGTGAGTTTTTCGCGACGCCGCAATTTGCACGAAGCGTTTCCCGACGAGTTGTTGTTATCGGCCTCGTCCTCGCTGCTGTGTGGCACATTGAATTTCTTCGTCTGCCGCCAGGCGCCGATGATGATATCCATCGCTATGTCTGGGATGGCCATCTCCAGAGGCTCGGCTACAACCCTTATGTTGTCGTTCCCAGCGATCCTGCCGTTGAGGGATTACATACCCCCGAAACGCGCAGCCTAAACAACCCGGATCTGCCGAGCCCGTACCCAGCCGGAGCACAACTTTTTTTTCGCGGGATAACTGCGATTCAGGAGTCCACGTTTGCGCTGAAGGTTGCATTCGCGCTTTGCGAGTTGGCGATTGTTTTGATCTTGCTCAATCTGCTGCATCGGAAGCAACGTGCATACCTGGTTCTGGCGTTTGCCTGGAACCCATTGTTGGCGATCGAGGTGGCGGGAAGCGGTCACGTCGACATCGTTGTCGCGTTGCTGTTGCTGGTGTCGGTCGCTGCGCTCGTGCGCCGATGGCGGGCGGCTGCGGCCGTCGCGCTTGGACTGGCGATCGCGGTGAAATTCTTGCCGGTTGTACTCTTGCCGCTCTATTGGAAGCGGGTTCGCATCCGTGACGCCGCGCTCGCGGCAGCCATTGTCGTACTGCTGTACGTGCCATTTCTGAATCACGGCCGCATTCCGGTCGGATCGCTGGGTACTTATGTGCGGACTTTTCGCTTTAATGGTCCCGTGTTTGCCACGCTTGATCGAGTGGCGCCTCCGCAGTTGCTGGCGGTACTGGCAGTGCTGGCCGGGTTAGTGACTGCGATCTGGCTAAGGCGCTCAGCGCCTGAGTGGTCTTTGGATCAATTCGCCTGGCCCATGACAGCATCACTCTTGTGTGCACCTGTCATATTCCCGTGGTACCTTCTCGCGCTGCTGCCATTTCTGACCTCGGCCTCGACGCTGTTGATCATCATCTGGACTGTCAGCATCATTCCCACATATGTCCAGTGGCACTTGCGCGCACTTGGGCGTCCGTGGGGGGCGCTCCCTGTTTGGGTCATGGTGCTGGAATACGGATGCGTGGCAATTGCTGCCGCAATTCTCGTTTTGCGCAGGCGATCGCACGAATCGCTCCGTCCCCACCCTTAACGCAGGCAGGCAGCGCGAAGCATCGTGCACCGAAAATCATATTTGTATCCGGGAGTCCTACGCTGTCATCCTACACAGCATCCGTTCATCTCACCCGAGGAGAACTCTATGAGAAATCCCCGCCGTCTAATTGTGATCGGTCTTCTGCTTTGCGGAACGCTGGTCCTTGCTCCAGGTTCCTGGGCGCAGCAGCGCGCGCCAATTCTCGATCAAGTCGCCAAAACCTTCGGGGTCGATTCCTGGGACAAAGTCGAAGCCGTCCGCTACACCTGGAACGGTGAAATTACCGGACTCTTCAAAGCTGCGCACAAGTGGGAGTGGGAGCCCAAGACGGGCAAGGTGACCTTTGAAGGCATGGACAAAGATGGTAAGCCGGTCAAGGTCAGCTACGTGCGCACCGACATGAGCGGCCAACCCGACAACGTGAAAAATGAAGTTGACCCGAGTTTCATCAACGACAACTATTGGACTTTTTTCCCCTTCCACGCTTACTGGGACAAGAGCGCCAGCGCGATCGATCAGGGCAAATTTAACCTGCCGGTTGGCCCCGGCATGGCCGAGCTAGTTCCGGTGAAATATCCCTCGGATGGCGGTTACACGCCCGGCGACACCTGGGACCTCTACGTCGGGAAAGACAACCGCGTCGTGTACTTTGTCTATCACCGTGGTGGGGCCAAGCCACCCAGTCGCGTCCTGGCAACGTGGGCAGGCTACAAAAAAGCGGGCCCGATTCTGTTCGCAACCGACCATCAAGGCTTCGCCGATGGCAAGTCTCTGCACATCTTCATTTCTGATGTGGCGGTGAAGCTGACGGGCTCGGACAAGTGGATGCCCGCGCAATGAGTCGCGCGCCGCGAAGCTGTCTCCGCGGGCTCTTGCAACCAAGCACTCTCGGAACTATAAAATGCAGACATTCTGATGAATGCTGATTTCGAGCTTGATGTCGGTCGAAAAACTTTTGCGTCTGGTTTGTTGCCGGAATTGATCGCGGTGCTGCGCCGCCGCCGCCCCGGAGATCTGGTCGCGGTGATCGCTAACGAACAGAGCATCGGCCCTGAGCTGGAAACCTGGTGCCGGTTCACCGGGAATGCCTTGCTCGAAACAACCTCCGAAAACGGACGCTTGCGATGGGTATTTCGCTGCGGGACGGTTACGCAGCCAGCGGCGGCGACTCAAGAGAACGATAGGCCGCTGGGCTCGCGCCTTTGGCTCTACACAAACTTCGACTGCAACCTGCATTGCGACTACTGCTGCGTGCGTTCGTCGCCGACCGCGCCGCGGCGGGAACTGGGGCTCGCACGCGTACAGCGGATCGCTCATGAAGCGGCGGGACTTGGTGTCAAAGAAATCTTCGTGACCGGCGGCGAGCCGTTTCTGCTGGAAGATATTGGCGGGATTCTGCTTGCTTGCGCTGCCGCCGCGCCAACCACAGTGCTGACCAACGGAATGCTGTTTACCGGACGACGTGCGGAAGCCTTGCTAGCGTTGCCGCGCGATCGTGTCGTCCTGCAAATCAGCCTGGACAGCGCTACGCCGGAGTTGCACGACCTGCATCGCGGATCCGGTACATGGGCGCGCACGCGCGCAGGGATTCAGCACTCTCGCACGCACGGCTTTCGAGTGCGATTGGCGGCCACGGTTTCGAGCGATGCCGAGGCTGAAGAGTTTCGTCAGTTCCTCGACGAGGAGAAGATTGCGGAAGAAGACAGGGTGATCCGTCGAATTGCGTTGCGTGGCTCGGCCGCCGATGGTGTTGCAATTAGTCGAGCCGATTTAGTGCCGGAAGTTACGATCACGGCTGAAGGTGTGTACTGGCATCCGGTCGGCGCGGAAGATGCCGATCTGCTGGTCACGGGGGACATTTTTCCTCTCGCCGAGGCCTTCGCAGCAGTCCGCCGCGCCTTCGAGCGCGAAGGCGAACACGCGCATAAGCTGGCCAGAATCTTTAACTGCGCTTGAATTCCGCCGAACAGCGAGAAACTTTCAGGTTCGTTTGACGATGAACACGGTTTTGTCGTCGATCAACGCTTGATCGCCCTTCTCGCGCAGAAGATCATCCTGCTTCGTCGCGTAATCCAGCAATGCGTTGCAGATTTCTCTGGCGGGCTGGCGGTAATGTCCACGCATCACCGCCTCAAGTTGCTTGCGCCCTTCCTGGTCGCTGCCGTCGTAAACTCCGTCTGTATAGAGGACAAGAATATCTCCCGGACTCATGAGCGTAATCTGGGCAAGATCGGCAGTATTGAATTCTTTTTGCCTTACATTCAGGGAATAGTACTTCTTGAGATCGGGATGGTGTGCCGTCAGTTGTAAGCCAAGCGCAAGGAATTGCACCATGTGGTCATCATCGATCTTCATGAACTTGCGATATTCCGCCGAAAATACCAGGGGCGGAGGATGCCCAAAATTTACGAAACGAAAATGGCCAAGAGGATCTACTTCGCCATACAGCATGGTCGCAATTTCGCGCGCACTTTCTTTTTCCGTTATCCCCAGTGCGTTCCGGGCTGTCACCGACTGCGCCAGCCGCAGGTTGAGATTTTCGAACAGCATGGGAGTTGTCTTACCGTAGCGGTCCAGTTCGGTGAGCATCAAGGCATGGAAGGTGTCGTGAACCGTGGATGCAATCTTTGCTGAGATTATGCCGTGCCCCTGCGCATCCAGTACCAGAACACCGGCTGTAGAATAAAGGTCCCGCAAATCTTCGGCGACACGTATCTGCTCGGAACTTCGGGCGAATCGGTATTCCGCTTCCATCTGCGCCGAGTAGCCCTGGGTTCCTCTCATCCATTGCACGTGATCGTCGACCGAATTGCGGACAGCCGCTCCGGTAGGCACCGGTTCGAGGAATTCCTTTGACAGGCGCTGAGCTTGTTGAATGCGTGCACCGATGTCATAGCGCTGTTGAAAATTGATGTATTCAAACAGGTCACCGCCGACGGTACCGGCAGGAATCGAATTTCCGAACATCTCGATGCCCGGAATGTGTGGAATGGCGCCCTCCACCGGCATCAACCGTTCGCGCAGGTATTCATCGATACTCGGAACTGTGTTGATATTCGTCATATCCAGATTTCTACGATCCAGATTTTTACGTCCCTGGACTTTCTACACACAAAGATTTCTACGCCGATCTGGCGAGTTCCTCGAAGAATCCCTGTTGCGCTGCGGCCTGCCGCAATGCATCGTAGCCATCTACGTGAGGCGGTAGCCAACGCTTAAGTCCTTCGGCGTCGAGTATAGGGCGATGAACCGGGTTGTCGTAGCTCATGGCCGAGAGCGCATCGGCGAAGCGGCGCTCGCGCTCCGGGTCGAGATCGGGGCGCCCCGTGAACATGCAGTGGTTGTAGGCTGGAGAGGACCATATCTCACGGAGGCCGCCCGCGGGAACCAACTTTTCGCTCTGCACCGTGCTCCAAAAGGGACCGCCGATCGCTCCTGCATCGGCGCGCCCGTCGAGGACGGCGCGGACGACTTCGACTTCGCTGGCACCGGTATCGCCATGTTTGCCTAAATCGCTGTTGAAGCGCAGCGTGCGGTAGTCCTTGCCCTCGATCATGGCTTGCTGCTCCAGGAAGTGAACCGGAAGAATCGCGGCGTGTCCGCTGTCACGGCTGCCAAGCGCGAGAGTTCGATTTTTCAGATCGGCGAGCGTGGAGACAGGACCACCTGTGACCGTGACAATCTTCGTCATCCAGCCCAGATCGGTGTCGCGCATGGCGATTGCGCGGCAGGCATGGCCGCTCCACTCATCGGCTTGCAGGTAAGCGAGATTCGTATTCCACGCGATGTCGATTCGCGGCATGGCATCGCCCGCTTTGGCAAGGAGCGCGGCGACCTGCGCCTCGTAGCTTTGAAATAGAACGATTTCAACGGGCAGATGCGCTTCCTCGTGGAAGTAGCTCCGCATGCCCTCCCAGATGGTCACAACTTTCGGGGTGTAGGCGACAGCTCCCAGCCAGATTGTTCTGCTCATAACCTTCGCACTTCCTGCCAGAGGTGTTTGACTCCACTTCAAACCCCCCTGTCTCGCAAAGCGAGACAAGGATGGGGCGCCTGTCAATTCGCCTTAACCGTAATCTCTTTTAGAAGAGCGGTATTCCCAACAGCGCCTTTCCGATGAACTCGCGCAGCACGTCGCCCGTCGGCGCCATGACAGCACCGGCGTGAGCATCGCGGAACAGACGTTCGATACCGAGATGCTTCGAGAATGCCGCACCGCCGCAGATGCGCATGGCTGCTGAGGTGACGCCGATCGCGACTTCACCTGCTGCGGCTTTGCTCTCAAGCACCCGGAGCATGGTCATGTCACCGGGTTTCTCAAGATGGTCGATCACATCGTCGATACGCGCTGAGAGGCCGTCGGTGTCAATTTGCATGCCCGCGAGCTGCGCGCGCAAAGTGGGCAGGCTCTCACCCAGACTCTGGCCCAGATGTTCGAACTTTGCGCCCTTGAGATGAGAAACAGTTCCGGCGATCGCCGCACGGCACAAACCCAGGGCAACTGCGGACGTCCCCAGATTAAACAGCGGGAGCACGACATTCAGCATGGCCGGAAAACCCGCTCCGTCGTCAGTGAGCTGAAAATCGGAGGGGATTTCGCAGTCATCGAGTGCAATCGGCGCAGACGCGTTCGCACGCAAGCCCAGACCATCCCAAGTCCCGGCAACGGAAAGGCCGCGCATTCCCGCCGGAACAAAATAGAGCGTCGAATCAGTAGGTCCCTTTCCCTCAGGCGCGAGCGAAGAAACGATGTAACTGTCCGCGTGCCCCGCGCTGGTCACCCATGATTTCTTTGCGGTGATGTGCACGCCGCTGCCATTGCGTTGAGCGCGCGACATAGGCGCCCAGAAATGACTGCGCGACCCGGCTTCACTGAAGGCGAGAGTAGAGAGATGACGGCCCGCGGCGATGTCCCTTAGTACGGGCGTCCCAGCCTGAGCCGCGGCTGCACGAGCCGACGAGATCGTCGCCGTGCCGAGGATGTGCATGAGATACACCATGGAGACGGAAGCGTCTGCCTCGGCGAGCGTCGCGATCACAGCTGCCAGCGTGCGAGGCCCGAGCCCTGAACCTCCGAATTCGGCGGGCAGCGTCAACCCAAGGAGTCCGGATTCACCGAGAGATTGGATGGCCTCTGTGGAGAACCGTCCTGCCTTGTCGTTTTGCGCTGCGTTTGGCGCCAGTACGCCACTGGCAATCTCGCGCGCTTTCGAAACAGCTGCGTCGTGAGTCATGGTTGGCACCTACGATCGTCCGATCTCATGCCCGAACAGAGGAATTCCTACCGATCCTGGATTGTCGCCGAGGATGCGCGCGAGGGTCAAACGCCGATACGATGGGCGACAACCGGACCTCCTGAGCAGTGATGCCGCAAACTTCCAAGGCCTGATCGCGCCTTCGACGCGGCTCTCCACCTTTGATAAGCCGTCGGTTCCCGGACGGAGCGGTAAGAGGACAGGTCAGATCTCGTGCTTTTTGAATCGGTCAATCAGGCGATCGCAGGCGCGTACTGTGATAGCCATCATCGTGAGCGTCGGATTCTGGCAGCCCGAAGAGACGAAGCACGCTCCGTCCATGGCGAAGACGTTCTTGACGTCGTGCAACTGGCAGTATTGATCGGTGACCGAGGTCTTCGGATCATCCCCCATGCGTGCGGTTCCCAGTTCGTGAATGGCCATGCCGGGCTCGGCGACCGCCGACCGTATCGCGATATTCTTCGCGCCCGCGGCCTCCAGCATCTCCGCCGCTGTCGCAGCAGCGTCTTCGTGCAGAAGCCTTTCGTTCTCTCCATGAGTCATGGAGATGTGGAGCGCCGGAATGCCCCAGGTGTCCTTGAGACTCGGATCAATTGACACAAAGTTGTCATTGCGCGCCAGCGATTCGCCAAACGCACCGAGGTTGATCCGGTATTTTCCCGTCTTCACCGCCTCCTTATAAGCCGCGCCAAATCCGTCAGCCTCAAAGTTAAATACCGCTTCGGATCCACCCTGAAAGCCATAGCCACGGATGAAATTCGGCTGCCGCGTCGCTTTCGACGTGTTGCGATAGCGAATGACATAGATCCCATTGGCACGATGCGGTCCGCTGTACGGGTCGGGCGCATTGGTGAACTCCGGCAGCTCACCGGCTGCGCCTGCGCCAGTCGAGTGGTCCATCAATCCGCGCCCGAGCAGTCCGCTCGAGTTCCCCAGTCCGTTGGTGTGGCTGCTGCACGACGAATTCAGCAGGATGCGGGTCGATTCCAATGCCTGCGCGCACAGGATTACAATTTTCGCGCGAATCGATTTCGTCTGCCGGGTCTTGCCATCAACAAATGTCACGCCTTGCGCCAGATTCGTTGCCGGATCCATATCGACGCTCGCCACCACAGCGTTCGTCAGCAGCGTGCACTTGCCGGTCTTGAGCGCATCCTTCACTGTGGTGAATGGGCTGCTGAAATACGAAAAGGAAATGCAGCCGCGCTCGCAGGTACCGCAATAGTGGCAGGCCGAGCGGTCATTGTGCGCTTCGGTCAGGATTGCCGAACGCCCGATCGTTACCGTTCTGCCGTAGTTCTTTGCGACCACATCCCGGAAGTGGAGTTCACCGCAAGTCATCTTCATCGGCGGGAGAAAGTGCCCGTCGGGCAATGCATCATTGCCCTCTGCCGCTCCGCTGATGCCTACGTACTCCTCGACAATGTCGTAGAACGGAGCAAGCTCCTTATAGGAAAAAGGCCAGTCCTGCCCGTAGCCATCCAGGCTTGCCGCCTTGAGGTCCAGATCACTCAGCCGATAGCTTTGCCGTCCCCAGCACAGCGTTCGGCCGCCGACAATCCGCAAGCGCTGCCAGCTGAATGGTTTGTCCTTGGGAGTGCTGTACGGGTTCTCGAGATCGTCGACAAACCAGTCGTAGTTGTACTCGGTGCATGCGTAGCACTGCGTCTGCACCGGGCGCGTCTTGCGCCACTCTCCCGCGCCGGCGATGTTCCGGTGTTTCAACTCGAAGACAGGTTTATGCTCGGTAAACTCCCGCGGTGAAACGTTGCGGCCCGCCTCCAACAAAGCCACTTCGAGACCGGCTTCGGCCAGCCGTTTCGCGGCCCAGCCTCCGGTTGCCCCTGAGCCCACTACGATGGCGTCATAGGTTCGGGTCAACGGGTCTTCGAGGGGGCTTTGGAAAGCGAAAAACTTCACTCTGCGTGATCTCCCGATTTATTTTGGTCCTTGTGTTCGCCCGGTTCATGGTCGCAGCCGGTAAATGTACCGCGCGCCGCCCAGCCGTCCCAGCCCTGTTCCTGCAGGCCCACAGGCGAGCTGTAAAAGGCGCTCACGATCCACCGTTTCATCACCATGAAATGCTCATGACCGTCGAATCTTTTCTCTGTCCCGCCCCAGCGCGGGTGGGTATGCGGCCACGCCACCAGGTTGAGAAAGTCCTGCTTTTCTTCGGTCGTCAGGTTTACAAACGTCGCCTTGTAGCGCTCCTGCGCGCCCGTGTCGAACCAGGACAAGGCGTCGAGAAAGTCCTTCTGCACGGTTGAAGGTTCGGCCGCGATGACCAGATCAAGAAAGCGGTTCACCAAGGCTGCTTTCGCCCCGGGCGTGTCAGTGGCCGGAATGATCGCGTCGCTAAGCGCTGTCAGAGTCTCATTCTGTTGCGCGTTGAGAAAGCGCGGCGTCCAGTCCGCCCGTTCCAGTTCGACGAAAGCGTTCTCTCCAGCGGCAAAAATCCGAGCGCCTGCTTGCCGGTTTACGGCCAACACTCCCATGGCCAGCAGCGAATTGCGAAGCAGTTCTCGTCGATTCATACGTCGCTAGCTATAGTACGCGTCCAGGCAGCCGCAATGCCGGCGCACACCTTTACCCTTGCACATCAGGGCTTGACGATGTGAATCATTTCCAGGGATTGCGGATCGGTTGGCATCTCCGCTTCTCCTGCCGGAAATTTATTCGCGCTCAGAATATAAGCGACGACCTCAGCCGTCTCTTTTGGTGTCAGTGTCCCCGGATCCGTCGCCGGCATCATGACAATGGTCTTCATGAACAAATCGGCCACCGTCTGCCCGGTCCAGTTGTTTAGAAACACTGTGCCCGCCAGCGGAGAGTTCTGCCCTTGTCCCTCGAGCGCATTTCCGTGACACATGGCGCAGCGATTCTGATAAATCGCCTTGCCCTGCCGTGCCTGCTCTGCGGTATACACGCCGTTCCGTATTGAGACATCGTGAGAAGCAGCCTGGGCAAAAAGCATTTGCTGAAGTAGTCCAATGGCCAGCAGCTTCACCAGTCGCCGGTACATGGCATTCGGGCTCATAGATGTTTTCTACACTAATCGCAGCCCGACGTGTTGGCCGTTGGTGTTGTGGCAGGCAGCTTTGTAACTCAAGCGAGAGACCTCTTCCCTAATCACAGCGGAGCGACACCAGCGGGTCAATTCGAGCGGCGCGGCGCGCTGGAATGTAACAGGCAAGTAGCGTGATGATGGCAAGCAAGAAGGAGATCCCGGCAAAAGTGCCCGGATCAGACGCGTCCACCCCGAATAGCAGGCTTCGAATCAGCCGCGCAAGCAGAAAAGCCGCGGCTAAACCAACCGTCACGCCGGCAACAGCGAGAGCCATCCCCTGGCGGACAACAAGGCTCAGAATGTTGCGCGGTGAAGCACCAAGCGCAATTCGAATTCCTAGTTCTCGAGTTCCCTGATTGACCAGATACGCCATCACGCCATAGATGCCGATCGAAGCGAGAGTCAGCGCGATAGCTCCAAACAATCCAAGGAGCAACATCGAAAAGCGCCGGCGGGCCAGCGATTCATCCACCCGCTGCTCCATAGTTCGAACGTGATACATCGGAAGGTCTGGATCGAGGTTCCGCAGTTCGCTCTTGGAAGTCGCGAGCAAGGCCGATGGAGTCGTGTCGCCACGAAAAGTTACCGTCATCGCTCGCGTGGGAAATTGGGTTTGAGCCACGTAGAAGGCGATGCGTGGGTCAGAGTCGAGAGAATCTTGCTTGACGCGTCCAACTACGCCAACAACTGTCTGCCACGGGTCTTTCGACTCGAGTTGGACGATGTGAATACGTTTGCCAATCGGATCCTGCCCCGGCCAGAGTTGATCGGCCATGTACTCGTCGACGAGGACTACGACCGGTTTTGCCATGCCGTCCTGCTCGTTGAAGAATCGTCCGCGCTTTAACGGGATTTGCATGGCTGGGAAGTAATGCCCACCGACAACCCGCTCATCTGCGTTAAGAAATTTTTCGCCGGGAAGAGGCACTCGTCCTTCAACTGTGATCGGCGTCCAGGCGAAGGCTTCGCTCAAGGGGAGTGAGGTAACTCCGCCAGCCGCAATGCCTCCATGCGAATGTTCAAGCCGTTCCCAAAGCTGGCGATACGTGTTCAGGATGGTTGGTCCGTCGTTGTATTTTCGACCGGTCATCGTCAGGTCGAACGTAAGCACGCCACGCGGATTGAATCCGGGCGATACATTCTGGAGGCGGGCAAAACTTCGAATGAGAAGCCCCGCACCAATCAACAGGACTACGGAGAGCGCCAATTCTGAAATAACCAGCAGCCGCCGGAAGTTATTGCCACGCCCCCAGACCGCATTCGCTCCTGCCGAGCCACGGCTGGTATCTTTCAAGGTCGAATTCAAATCCAGCCTTGAAACGCGCAGTGCCGGGAAGAGGCCGAAGAGGATGCCGGAGAAAATGGAAAGCAGCATCGTGAACAGGAGCACTCGCCCATCAATCGCAACATCCTGCAGCCGCGGGATGCTCTTCGTTCCCAGAATGTGAATTCCTTTCACGCTAACGAGGCAGATCAACACGCCCAGCGCGCCTCCGCAGAGCGAAATCAGCAGACTCTCGGTCAACAATTGACGAATGATGTCCCATCGGGTCGCTCCCAAAGCCGTCCGCACGGCAATTTCCTGCTGGCGTGCCAAAGCCCGAGACAACATAAGGTTGGCGACGTTGGCACAGGCGATCAGCAGCACAAAGCCGACGGATGCAAGCAGCACCCACAAAGAACGGCGCACGTTGCCGACAACTTGTTCAAGCAACGGCACGATGCTGAACGTCAATCCACCATTGGGTGGATAGCTCTCCGGAAATTGGCGACGCAGCCGAGCCGTGATGGTATCCATCTCCGCCTGGGCCTGTGTCACGGAGACGCCCGGCTTCAGCTTTCCGACGATGTTGTAATCCTCGTGGTCCCGCACGAGTGAAGCTGCGGTAGGCGAGAGCGGTAACGGCAGAAAAATCTCGGCTTGCTCCGTTCCGTCGAGCAAAGGGACGACTTCCTGAGGCAAGGAAAAACCCTGCGGAAGAACGCCGACGATTTCATAAGCCTGTCCATTAATGATGATGGACTTGCCGATGACATGCGGGTCACGGCCGAAACGTCGCGCCCACATTCCGTCAGTCAGCAGGGCAGTAGCCGGTAACCCGGACAAATCCTCGTCTTGCGTCAGCAAACGACCGAGCGCCGGGCGGGCGCCGAGCATCGGGAGAAGGTTCGACGAGCCTCGAATAGCGCCCACTCGTTCCGGCTCACCCTGCCCGGTCAAGTTATAGTTGCCGCCGATTGCGATCGCGACCTGCCCAAAGCCACTGTGTCCATTCTTGATATCAAAGTACTGCGCCGTGGAAAACCAATCCTGGGTAATGCCCAGGCCAGGTGAACGGTTCCACAGGATCACCAACCGGTCTGGGTTTTCGTATGGCAGAGGTCGAAACAGCAACGCGTTTGCAACACTGAAGATGGATGTGTTCGCTCCAATCCCAATCGCCAGAGACAATACCGCTACCAATGTGAACCATGGGTCCTTTGCGAAGGAACGAAGAGCGAATCGAATGTCTTGCATCCAGCTGCTCATTGGGAGGTCATGCCAGCATAGCCCGCGGGCCACCAATACGTTGGACGCCCCACAAAGTAAAACGGAATCGTCTGGACACGACGTCACCGTTTTTCTTATCCGGTTTGCGATAGCGGCTCTGGCGTTGCGTATGCGATTGTCGTGAGCAGAGCGTTGGCATTCTGCCGGGAGTCCAGGCGGGTGTGCTGAACCACGATGGGAACGTTGGACTCGATCACACTGGCATAGTCGGTGCCTCTGGGAACCGGCTGAGGATCGGTGAGATCATTAAATCGCAAATGCTTTGTACGATTCGCCGGCACCGTGACACGATATGGGCCAACCGGGTCCCTGTCCGAAAGGTAGATCGTTATCTCTACCTGGGCGTCGTGATCTGATGTGTTGAGCAAGCAAGCTGTCTCGTGGCTGGTCATCTCGGGCTCTGGCCCTTGGCTTGATGTAGGAATGTAGCCCTCGGCAATTGCCCAGTGCCTTTGACCGATCGGATTTTTCAAGTTGCGCCTCCTGAGTAAATGAACTCGCTGCGTGCGCGAGTCACGCACAGTTCAGGGAATAAGACTTTCCATCACGTCTTTGATGCGCTCTCCCACTCCCGCTGTTAGCGACCACGGACTCGGCTGCCGCAGGACATGCAGTCGACCACGCTTATCAAGAACGTCAAAATGCGTGAACTTGCCCTTTCGATAGAAACGAAGACTCACAACGGCCTTGCCGATACGCAGATTTCGAACAAAGAGTTCCGGCAACCACTCGGGTAACTGCGGATCGAGCAGTAGCAAATTTGTCGGCGCGAAAGGATAGAGACCCAACATGGCCTGCACAATCGCGAACACGCTCGACGCGGACCATGCCTGGGGCCAGTTCGTCTTCGGATAAAGCGCGGGGAAGGGATGTTCTTCATCCCGGGGATGGCCGCCGAAGCATTCGGGCAGGCGATTGTAGTCGAAAAGGGTACTGGCTTCGAAGATTGCGCGGGCGATGGTGTGTAGTTCTTTGATCAGGCCAAAACGCATCATGCCCATGGCGAAGCTTCCATGTTCCACCGGCCAGACTGAGCCTCGATGATAGCTATAAGGATCGTAAGCGGGATTATCTGCGGAAAGAGTTCGGACGCCCCAGCCGCTGAACATGTCACGCCGCAGAAGCCTTTGTGCGACAGGTTTCGCCAGTTCTTTATGAACAATGCCGCATGCCAGGAGGTGTCCTGGATTGGAACTGATGGACATGATCTGTTTTCGTTTCGCGTCAAGGCCCAGAGCGAAAAAGTTTTTGTCGGGCATCCAAAAACGATCGTTAAAACGCTTCTTTAATTCCGACGCTTCATCAAAATACCGCCGAGCTAAATCACGATCGCCCGTGAACCACAATATCTCCGACATGCGAAGCTTCGCTACATAAACAAAAGCCTGCTCTTCGCAGGTCGATATGGGAGCATCCACCTGCCGCCCGTCTTCATAAACGATGGCATCCCCCGAATCCTTCCATCCCTGATTCTGATTGCCCTGCTTCGAGCGTGTTTGATAATCGTAAAAGCCATCTCCGAAGCGATCCGTGTACTTGTCCTTCCATTCCAAGCCTCGCAAGGCTGGTTGCAGCAGCGACTTGACTTCGTTCCTGTTCCCGGTCCAACGCCACAGTTCCGAAACCACAACCGGGTAAAAGGAAGACGTCGTCGCGGCGCCATAGTAGCGCGAGCGGGGATTGTAGTTGAGCGTTGCCAGCGGACCAGTATGTGCTTCGTGCAACATGCGGCCGGGTTGCTCATCCCTCCAATCGTTTTCCACCTTCCCTTGCCACTTTGGCAATTCACGCAACGCACCGTCAGCCATTGAAGTGGAGAGAATGCACGCCTGCCAGCCTGCCGTGAGAATGTCGCGTCCGAACAACGCAATGTAAATCGGAAGACCCGCGGCCGTGACCCACGAGCGATTCCCATGATCGAGATCCGGGAGTCGCAGAGCGGCCAGGTCATGCGTCGCCTGAACGAGTGCGGACTGGACTACAGACGTGAGCGCTGGATAGGCCTCGTCTGTTTTGAATTGTGTGGATTTGTCAAGAAAGAAGGCTCGATTGCGGTCGAGCTGATTGCGAGTGCCGAAGAACTGATGGCAACCATACAATGGCGGCATCGAATTACCTTCAAACACTGGCGTAAACTTCACGCAAACATGCCAGGAATCGTGCGCTTTGAGGCGCACGTCGAAGCGCAGTTTGGAATTACGGAAAGAAACCGGCGAATCGGCATTTTCGACCGTGACAATGAGTGCCCGGTGAAGATGCGCAACGCCCCGGTTGCCCTGGTGTGAGTAACGATGGGAGGCGCGATAGTCATATAGCAACTCCGTGCGGCGTGAGGACAGACGCCGCCACCGTCGGCTCAGCTTTCCGTGTTGTTTTCTCCGAAAGGTTTCGGCCTGGTCTGCGAAATCACTATCAATCTCTATTTCGAAGGTGAACCGTACCGGCCTCTGCGTGAAGTTCGTAAAATCAATATCTTCGTGGACTCCCAGTCCAACGGTTCGCGACACCTTCAACTCAATAGTCTCTTCGGATGCCTGCTCCATCTCCCCGGACCCCGTGTCGCGCTTCCAACTAGCCCCTGGAGCTGGACAGATGTAATAGCCGAGCCACGAATGTTGTTCAACATTTGAGACTGCAACCGTCTGCGGCACGGTTCCGTCCACGAGATATTGGTACCGCGACAGGAGCCGCGTTTCTCCGACGAACAGACCATGCCTGGGGAAATCGTGAATCAAACCATCGAGATCCGTGGCCAGCACGGCTCTCCCCTGACTGCAATATATGGTTTTCGGGCGAGGATCGATTCTGGCTAGAGATCTGTGCCGGTAATTGTCCATGCGTTCCAATTGGCATCAATCGAACAAACAGATAATCGCACTCCTCATCGATTTCTGGTCTTTAGCCAAACCAGGCCCAACACGGAAAGTGCCAGGCCGCCCATGACTGCCGCACGCGCCATCGACTTTCGACGCTCCGCTTTTCGAGGTCGGACGAAGTAATCTTCGGGATACATTGCCCGTTGACCATTTTGTATGAGGCCTAACTTCAAAACCTCGGCCAAATGCAGGGCGTGCCGGTTGGTCTCCTGGGCGATCTGTTCCTTGCAACTGAAACCATCGGCGACAATGATAGTTGACACAGGCGCCTTGCGTACTTCAGGCAAGAGCGACCTTTCCCCGCAAGCGACCGAAACCGGGTACTTATCTTTTTCGTAACCGAAAGCACCCGCCATGCCGCAGCAACCGGATTCCAATACGTGGTGATCGAGTTGCATTTTCTCCATGAGCGACTTTTCTTCCTTCATGCGCATCACCGCCTTGTGATGGCAATGACCTTGTACTATCGCCTGCCGGTTGACTTTCGGCGGTTGATAGTCAGGAACCTTCTTTTCGAGAAACTCTGAGAGCGTAAACGTATTTTCCGCAAGCTGGCGAGCGGCACTGGATTCAGGGAACAGATTGTGCAATTCATCACGAAATACAGAGCAACAACTTGGTTCCAGGACAACCATGGGAGTATTCGTGGAAATGTACGGACCAAGCGCAGCAAGGTTGTGCTGCAAATACGATTTGGCCATGTCCAGGAAGCCGTAGTCGTACAGCGGTCTGCCGCAGCACAGGTGCTGGTCCAGTACCTCGACTTTGCAACCCGCGTGCTCCAGAACTTCCACCGCCGCTTGCGCCGTTTCCGGCATGAAGTAATTGTTGAATGTGTCCGCCCAAAGCAGCACTTTCGGCCCGGAGCCGGGGCGCGCTTTGCGGCTCCGAAACCAGCTTCTGAATGTTCGAGCTGAGAATGCGGGAATCTGCCTCTGTCGAGGAACCCCGACCGCCATTTTCGCCAGATCGCGGAAACCCGGAAGTTGGGTAAAGAGATTTGCGAAGCCGGGAGCGATGGATGCGAGACGCGCCCACTTGTCGATCCATCCAAAAGCATAGGCATGAATCGGACGAATCCGCCCTTCCCAATAGTGCGCAAGAAACTCAGCTTTGTAGGTGGCCATGTCCACATTAACCGGACAGTCCCCTTTGCAGCCCTTGCATGCCAGACAAAGGTCAAGTGCTTCCTTTATGTGTTCGTCGCGCCATCCATCGGTAATGACATCGCCGTGCAACATTTCCCAGAGCAAGTGGGTGCGGCCGCGGGTCGAGTGCATCTCTTCGCGAGTGACCATGTAACTGGGGCACATCGTGTCTTGCGCGCCCTCGCCATTTTCCCGGCGGCACTTGCCTACACCGACGCAGCGAAGGGCCGCGTGCGCGAAGCTGCCATGATCGTCAGGGAACTTGAAATAAGTTGGCGGATCCCACGGGTGATAGTTCGCGCCCAACCGCAGATTTTCATCGATGTGGTAAGGATCGACGATCTTTCCCGGATTCATTTTCCAATCGGAGTCCCAGATAGTCTTGAATTCCCGGAAGGCTTCGATCAACTCGCTGCCGAACATTTTGTAGAGAAATTCTGCTTTCGATTGTCCGTCGCCATGTTCGCCCGAGATGGAGCCTCCATAGCTGGTGACCAGATCAGTAGCTTCTTCCATGAAGGAGCGCCATTTGCGAATTCCGGGCTCGCTCATGAGATCGAAGTTAAGCCGGCAGTGAATGCATCCCTGTCCAAAGTGCCCGTAGAGCGCCGATCGGTATTCGTATTTCTCATAGAGCTTGCACAGATCGCGGAGATAGCTTCCAACTTTTTCCGGGGAAACTGCCGAATCCTCCCACCCCTCCCAGGTCAACGGTTCGCCGGGAACAAATGCTGTCGCGCCCAATCCAGCTTCGCGCACGTCCCACACTTTCTGCTGCTCGGCCTCGTCGACGAACAGTTTCATCGATGGCGCATCCGATCCTTCGAGAGAGGACATAGCGGTGCGCGCCTGTTGCTCGGCTTCTTCGATCGTACCTGCGCCGAACTCCACGACGAGCCAACCCTTCCCTTCGGGAAGGATTGAAAGGTCGTCGAGCTGAGGCATGCCTTTTTTCTTAACGTTATGGATCAGAAAATCATCGAGCCCTTCAAACCCAATGGGCTTATGTTCAAGAAGTTTCGGCACGTGATCGCCAGCTTCGTAGATGCTCGGATATCCCAGAACCAGCAACACGCGCTTCGGATAGCTGTAGATGAGTTGGACTTCAGCTTCCAGTATTGTGACGAGAGTGCTTTCGCTTCCCACAAGCGCCCGTGCGACATTGAAGCGGCCATCTTCGCCGGGCAATAGGTAATCCAGGTTATAGCCAGAAACTCGCCGCGGAATTCGGGGATATCTCTTCTCAATCAGCCCTGCGTATTTGTCCCGCAGCGATTTTAGTTGTTCGTATATAGATCCTTCACGCCCGCCTTGGGCAATCTTGGCATCGAGTTCCTGGTCGTTCATCCAGCCCACAGTCATTTGTGTACCGTCGTAGAGAAGGATGTCCATGGAGAGGACGTTCTCCCCGGACTTCCCGGCCATTTGCGCGTGAACACCGCATGAGTTGTTGCCCAGCATGCCTCCGAACGTGCAATGGTCGTGAGTGGCGGGGTCCGGACCCCAAGTCAAGATATGGGGCTTGGCGGCATTGCGTAGTGTGTCGCAGATCGTTCCAGGCTGAACGCGGGCATATCTTTCTTGCGGATTCAGTTCGACGATATGGTGCATGTATTTCGACCAATCGATTACCACCGCAACGTTGCAGCATTGTCCAGCCAGACTCGTTCCACCACCTCTCGACAGCAATGGGGCGCCAAATCTTCGACATATGGCAACCGTCTCAATTACGTCCCGTTTGCTCCTGGGAATAACCACGCCGACAGGAACCTGCCGATAATTGGAGCCATCGGTCGCATAGAGCGCTTTGCTGCCCGCATCGAAACGGACTTCGCCGCTCACTACTCGCAACAGGGCCTGCTCTAATGCTCCGGCATCTACCTCTTGCGAATGGCTCCGCCAAGACCGTTTTAGCTCCTCTGTTGCGACAAGCGGAACGCGACTCGCTGACATCATTCCTCCTTAGGCTGCAAAGCGCTGGGCATCGGCGCGCTTCAGTTCAATTCCCATCCCTGGCCGAGAAAGATCGGGTGAGAGTTCTCCCTGGCCCGGTGATCGCACACCATCGAAGAACATGCTCTCGATACGAACATGGTCATGAAAATATTCAAGATGACGTACCGGCGTTGCAGCGCACCCGAGATGGGTATGTATGGTCGGGGCCGTGTGCGCCGACAGCGGGATGTGATATGCCTCACACAACGCCGCTGCTTGCAGAAATCCCGTGACGCCGCCGCAGCGCGTCGCATCCGCCTGCAAGACATCGACAGCTGCGCAGGCAAGCATGCGACGGAAATATCCTGCGTCGTAACCATATTCGCCAGCAGCAATATCCATCCCTGCTGGAGCGCGATCTCGAAGCAATCGCAGGCCATCAAGATCATCGGACGAAACCGGTTCTTCAAACCAGCTGACATTCCGCTCCGCAAATCTCTGGGCGTGCTCCAGCGCCTGCTTCCGGCTGTAAGCTCCATTGGCGTCGACAAAGAGCTCGGTATCAGGGCCAATCGCCGATCGGGCTGCGCGGACCCTTTCAGCATCGGCTATGCCATCGCGGCCGATCTTCATTTTTACGCGACAAATTCCTTGTTCGACCCAACCGCGCAGCTGATCTTGAAGTTGTTTATTGGAATAGGACGTGAATCCGCCGCTGCCATAAATTGGCACCGATTCCCTCACAGCGCCCAGGAGGGTCACCAGCGGAATATCCAGCAATCTGGCCTTCAAATCCCAAAGGGCAATATCGACCGCAGAGATCGCCATGGAAACAATCCCCGGCCGCCCCAAGTTGCGAGTACCGGACACCATTGCATTCCAACTCGCTCCGGGAGCCATCGCGTCCTGGCCCTTTACCAGACCCGATAAAAGCCCGCGGATGAGCGTCACCGTCGCACTATCTGCATAGGTGTACCCGAGACCAACTCTGTTTCCGCCATATGCATGAACGACAACCAGGGTGGTGGATCTCCACTCCAGGGTACCGTCCGATTCTGGAAAATCAGTCGGCACCGTGTACTCACATGCCTCAATGCGATCGATGAATACTTGCGATAACGTGGCAGCTAATCTCCGTTCGTTGTTCTGGCCGCTGCAGTGAACACGGTATTGATTCACGGCGACCTGCGTCCGAATCTACAGATGTAGAGATGAGTTTTCCTGCAAAAGAGGTGGTTGGTAAATCAAAATTTCCGACCAATCGTGGATTAGACGAATGATGGATTAAATGCGAAAAGTTTGATCGCTCGGTTTTGTGAACTCATCGTGCCCGAAGACATCTCAGTTTGCATCTGAACTGAGACACTCGACGATTCTGATTCCCGCGCGGAGGATCTTTTATGACTGCAGCAGACGTATTAGTGGAAACCCTTTTGGACTGGGGCGTGGAAGTTGTGTTCGGTCTTCCGGGGGATGGAATTAACGGCATTATGGAATCTCTTCGTACTCACGAGGAAAAGATTCGGTTTGTTCAGGTCCGCCATGAAGAGGCCGCTGCTTTCATGGCGTGTGGCTACGCGAAGTTCACTGGTAAGTTGGGCGTTTGTCTGGCGACGTCTGGTCCAGGCGGCATTCATCTCTTGAATGGGCTCTACGACGCCAAACTCGACAACCAGCCGGTACTGGCGATCACCGGCCTTCAGTTCCACGATCTCATCGGAACATTCACCCAACAGGATGTGGCGCTCGATAAGCTCTTCATGGATGTCGCCGTCTTTAACGAACGCATCATGGGCCCGACGCATGTCGAGAACATGGCCGACCTCGCCTGCCGGACGGCGCTTGCATACCACACCGTAGCTCACATCACGTTTCCGGTAGACCTTCAAGAAAAGGAGGTCAAGAAGAAGCAGGCCTCGAGTCGAAACATCGCTCATCACACTTCCGATGTTTACGCGCGCAGTGCACGGCTTCCAAACCAGGCGGATCTGGAACACGCGGCTGACATTCTTAATCAGGGAAAGAAAGTTGCAATCCTTGCGGGCCGAGGCGCCCTGAATGCGACAGACGAATTGGAGAAAACCGCCGAACTGCTTGGTGCGCCCATCATAAAGGCGTTGCTCGGGAAAGCCGCGGTTCCTGACGACAGTCCGTATACGACAGGTGGCATAGGTCTTCTCGGGACCAGGCCCTCTCAAGAAGCCCTGGAAGATTGTGACACGCTACTCATGGTCGGAACGTCGTTTCCTTACCTCGAGTTCATGCCAAAACCTGGTCAGGCGAGGGGAGTACAGATCGAGCTTGATCCAAAACGCATCGGACTGCGTTATCCGGTCGAAGTCGGCTTAGTGGGTGACAGCAGAAATACTTTGCGCGAACTCATTCCGCTTCTGAAACGTAAAGAAGATCGGAAGTTCCTTCAAGCAGCGCAGGCAGGAATGAAGGACTGGTGGGAATTGATGGAGAAGCGCGCAACCCGGCCTGACAAGCCCATGAAGCCGCAGGTTGTCGCGTGGGAGCTAGGCAAGCGGTTGAAGAACGACGCGATCGTCAGCTGCGACAGCGGCACAATTGCCACGTGGTGGGCGCGGCACATCCAGGCGCGCCGTGGCCAGATGCACACTCTCTCGGGAAATCTGGCTACCATGGCACCCGGTCTTCCCTACACCATCGCTGCGCAAATCGCGTATCCGAACCGCCAATGCGTAGCCTTTGTCGGCGACGGCGGATTCTCCATGCTAATGGCTGATTTCGTGACGGCGGTGAAATACAAGCTCCCCATCAAAGTGGTTATCATCAAAAACAACACGCTCGGACAAATTAAATGGGAGCAGATGGTTTTCCTGGGGAACCCCGAATATGGAGTGGATCTTCATCCCATCGATTTCGCGGCTTACGCGCATGCATGTGGTGGCACCGGATTCAGCGTTGAAGATCCCGCGGATTGCGGGCGAACACTCGAAGAGTTCCTTACGGCTCCCGGCCCGGCGATTCTGCAAGCGGCGGTCGATCCCTTCGAGCCACCCATGCCAGCCAAAGTCAAGGCGGACCAGGCGCTGCACTTCGCCGAGTCACTGGCGCGCGGAGAGCCGAACCGGAAGAAGATCGCGCTGACCACGATTTCCGATCAGGTGCGCGAACTCATCTAGTTTTGAAAGGACCCATCACAATGGATGGTGGCGATTGAAGAATGAGGTTGTCGTAATCACCGGAGCATCGGCTGGCTTAGGCCGGGCTACGGCCCGGGAATTCGGCAGACACGGCGCCAAGGTTGGCCTGATTGCGCGCGGCATTGACGGACTCGAAGCAGCCAAGCGCGAGATCGAATCCGCCGGCGGTAGTGCAATGGTGCTTCCTCTCGATGTGGCCGACGCGAGTGCCATTGAGAATGCGGCCGCATCGATCGAGCAGGAGTTAGGCCCCATCGACATCTGGGTAAACAATGCGATGGCCTCCGTGTTTTCTTCTGTAAGGGAAATGCAGCCGGAAGAATACAAGCGAGTTACAGAGGTTACGTATCTGGGAGTGGTCTACGGCACGCTTGCCGCGTTGCGACGCATGTTGCCACGCAATCGCGGAACTATCGTGCAAGTTGGTTCGGCATTAGCCTATCGCAGCATTCCTCTTCAATCCGCGTACTGTGCAGCTAAGCACGCGATCGCGGGATTCACCGATTCGTTGCGGTGCGAGCTGATCCACGACCAGAGCAAAGTCCGGGTCACGATGGTCCAGATGCCCGCTCTCAATACTCCACAATTTGGATGGGTCAAGAGCCGGTTGAAGTACAAAGCGCAACCCGTGCCACCGATTTTTCAGCCAGAGGTAGGCGCCCGAGCGATTTACTGGGCCGCGCACCACACGCGGCGAGAAGTTTATGTTGCGTGGCCGACTGTCGAAGCAATCGTCGGCAATAAGCTGGCACCCGGTTGGCTCGACCGCTACCTCGGCAAAACGGGTTTTGGCTCTCAGCAAACTTCGGAACCCGAAGACCCTAATCGTCCAGACAATCTGTGGAAACCGGTAAGCGGCGATCATGGCGCGCACGGCACATTCGACAGCCAGGCGCACCAGCGCAGTTGGGAAGTGCAGGCGAGCCTCGGGCGGCGATGGATTGGCGCAGGTCTGGCATTGTTCGCGACTGCTTTGTGGCTGGCTGCGAGGCGCGGGTAAAAGCGGGCATTTGCGCACGAGGTGGCTCGGCACAGTCTAAGCGGTAACAGCACCGTTCGGTTCGACGAAGATGGCCCTACGCTGCCTGCCGCTTGCTCACGACAGGCAAACCCGCATTCTGCCATGCATGGAATCCTCCTTCCAGAGCCCACACATTCTGATAACCCTTGTCGCGAAGTTTTCGCGCCAGACTGGCGCTTGAACCTTCGTTGGGTCAAGTACAGTACGCGACTACCGCTCTCGTTCTGGGAATTCTCGGCAGGCTTTCTTCCAGCTTATCTAGCGGTATACGGAGCGCATCAGGCATCATCGTGTCAGACTCTGCCCAGGCTTCGGGGTTGCGAACATCGATCAATGTGAAGTCTTCCCCTGCCGCCATTCTTCTTTTCAGTTGATCAACTGTGATTCGCAAGTCATCGGCCATGAAGCACCTCCTTGCTTTGGCTCAATATAGTAGATGCCGGAGGGCGTCGCAGGTTGTCGTGAGCAAACAGCTACGCCACAGTAGTTTCCGTATTTGTCTTTCCAGCTTTGGTCATTCAGTGCAGTATTCCGCATGCGTGGATGCTTTATGCGGGTTTGGCATAGCTGCCCGGACTACTCGCGGTGGCCTGGAATTTTGCTGGACGCTTGCGGTTCGCCTCATGCAAAGCAGAAATGACTCCCTCGACATCATGGTCCGTTGTATAGACGGGCGTGGCGGGTTGCTGCCGCCATGATTCATCGAGACCACCCGCGTCAACAGCGTCGAATCCGAGCTGATCAATCAAACGCATGACCACTGCTTTGGCTGCGGGATCGTCGCCCGAAACCGGAAGCGCGATGCGCCCAGGAGCGCTGGCCGGGCGACCATAGTCCATCAGGTGTTGAGCATAGATGTTGTTGAAAGCCTTTATGACTGGCCTGCCGAGTTGTCGTTCGACCCAGCGGCTTTCTGGCATCCCGGACTCGATCTCTGCAATGCGTCCATCGCGTTGCTGGGGGTAGTAATTTCCTGTGTCAATCACGACTACATCTGTGTGAACACCCGAAAAGAGGTCCTTTGGTAAATCCCGGACGCGCCCCTCAGGAATGGTCAAAACAACAACCTCGCCAAAACGAGCCGCCTCCTTCGCGCTGACGGCCTTAGCGCCTGTTTCTTTGGCTAGAGCTGCGAGTGTTTCAGGTCCACGCGAATTCGCTATTTGTACGTTGTGACCGAGAGCGGTGAGTCGTCGAGTTAACGTTCCGCCGATGTGTCCCGCGCCAATGATGCCGATGTTCATAAGTCTTCTCCGATTTTCAATGTTTTCTGACGCGATGGCGCATCCTTCATCTTGTGGAGATCAGACGGATAAACGGGAATCTCTCCGGTCCCAAAGATCGATATTTGTTTATGTCTTTGATGCCACAGATCGAAGATCGAGAACTGACAAATTAGCTCGATTAATGTCGTGGTATTCCGACCCGAATGTTTTGAAAGCGACTTCACGAGAAATACCAGAATGCTGCCACGGGAGAAACCCGAGATGACTTGGGTATCGCCCATAGTCATAGGAGAAAAGAAAAACGGCCCCAACACTTTCTCAAATCGGCGTCGGTTCAGGTGTAGGCACAGGAGGAACTCCTTGGGGCGGTTCCGGACTCAACGGGGGAAACACGTCGGGATCCGACCCCGGTTGCGCTTCTGGATCTCGATGCGGCTCAGGATCAGGGTCCGGGACGGGCGGAGGAGATGCTGCATTTCGCTTTGGAAGCCAAGGCTCCATAGTTTTCAGATGCGATTTTCGACAAGATCGATGTCGGCGACGGTTGATCGGGTTCGGGACAGCTCCGCGGGGACGGAAGTTGGCACTAGCTTTCGCCAGCAGCTCGCAACTATACAAACTAGTTGAAGCTAAAGCGACGGCAGCATACACTGTCGGCGCGCCAACAGCGTCTTTCTAACGTCTATTGAAAGCCTTCCCCTCGGCCCGACTGCTCCTTGTCGGGCCATCTTTACATTCCATGAGTGTTCCCATGGGAGAATACGCTATAAGTGCTCACACCAGTGCGGAGCGGGTTGCAACGCTATGTTGGACACAACCCGACAAGGTCCACAGAATCGATGGATAGCTTTCGGTCAGAAGTTCGGCGGGGCGGCGTTTGGCTCATTGCCGGGGATTCGACAGGCGAATCTGAATTCGCCGGGCGATGTTTGGCCCAGAGTCTGTGTCAGGAGCTGTAACCTCTCGAACTGTTATGAATCCAATTTTCTGGGTAGATCTTGTGCGTTTGCAAATCCGCAGTAAGGCGGGGTGGCCGGACCGATGGTGATCTTTATACTGGCGTTCGTTGGCGGTGTGCTGACGATTCTCAGCCCGTGCATTCTTCCGGTTCTCCCGTTTGTCTTTGCGCGCGCGGACCAGCCATTCCGCCGCTCAGGCCTGCCTTTGCTCGCGGGCATGGCGTTGACATTCGCGGTGGTAGCAACGGCTGCGGCGTTGGGTGGGCATTGGGTGATTCGGCTGAATCAGGGCGGACGCTATGTGGCCATGCTGGTCTTTCTCGTGCTCGGAGTGAGCCTTCTTTTTCCCTCGCTGGCCGAGAGGCTAACACGTCCGCTCGTGAATATGGGCGGAAGATTGCAGGGCGATCCTTCGCAGCGGAGCAGCACCGGCCGCTCACTGCTTCTGGGGATCTCGACAGGCTTGCTCTGGGCGCCATGCGCAGGGCCGATCCTGGGATTGATTCTGACCGGGGCGGCGATCCAGGGACCGGGCACCCGGTCTTCTCTTCTATTATTGTCATTCGCGCTTGGCGCAGCAACTTCGCTGGGGATTGCACTTTTCGCAGGCAACAAGGTCTTTTCCGCTATGAAACGTTCTTTGTCGTTTGAAGTCTGGATTCGGCGTGTGCTGGGAGTGGCGGTGATTCTCGGCGTCGTGGCCATTGCCCTGGGATGGGACACAAACCTGCTCACGAAGTTTTCTTTTGTGAACACCGCGAAGGCCGAGGAACGTTTGATCGACAGGCTGCACCCAAACCGGCCATCGGTTCTGGCGGCAGCCGAGACGCAGCCTGCGTTGGATGATGAAGGAGCGATGCCCGAGTTGTCGGGCGCGGTCGGCTGGCTGAATTCTCCGCCTCTGAGCACGAAGTCTCTTCGCGGAAAGGTGGTACTGATCGATTTCTGGACCTACTCCTGCATCAACTGCCTGCGTGCACTGCCATACGTGGAAGGATGGGCGGAGAAATACAAGAATGCGGGCCTGGTTGTTATCGGAGTGCATACGCCGGAATTTGCATTCGAGAAAGAGCGCTCGAATGTGGAGAAGGCGGTACGCGATTTGAAAATTACTTACCCGGTCGCGATCGACAGCGATTACAGCATCTGGAGAGCGTTTAATAACCAGTACTGGCCCGCGCACTATTTCATCGATGGAAAGGGGCGCATCCGGCACCATCACTTTGGCGAGGGAGAATACGACGAGTCGGAGCGGGTGATCCAGGAATTGTTGAAAGAGAACGGCGCGCAAGTGGCTACGTCGGCCGCGGTCAATGTTTCGGGAGCAGGCGCGGAGGCGGCCCCGGATGTTTCGGATAGGCGCTCCGGAGAAACGTACATTGGCTATCGCCGCGCTGAACACTTTGCTTCGACGCAGTCAATCGCGCAAGACAACAAGCGAACCTATACTCCGCAGGCTCGACTGTCGCTTAACCAATGGGCTTTGGGCGGGAGCTGGAAGGTTGGGGAAGAGAGCGCGGTGCTGGAAACGGCTCCGGGCAAGATTGTTTTTCGCTTCCACGCCCGCGATCTTCATCTGGTGTTGGGCACGACCAAGAACGGTAGGCCGGTGCGCTTCACCGTCAAGCTCGATGGCACCGCACCGGGAGATGATCACGGCGCCGATACGGACAACAATGGCTCAGGCACGGTGCAAGGGCACCGCTTGTATCAACTGATCCGGCAAAAAGGAACTGTCGAAGACCGAACCTTTGAGATCGAATTCCTTGATCCGGGAGTGCAAGCGTTCGCATTTACGTTTGGATAATAGAGGTCAGGAGGTATCTATGTTGACTCGTCGGCAATTCTTTACAAACTCATTGTTAACCGTGGCGGGAGCGAGCGCAGCTGAATTGTTGGCCGCCCCGTTGCTGCGAGCATCCGTTGGGAAGGGCATGGTTAAAGTCATTCAGTTTGACGATGCGGGGAGAAAGATTGGCCCGATCGAAGTCAAGAAGGTGCATAAAACGGATGAAGAATGGAAGCAGCAACTGACGCCGCTGGAGTTCGAGATCACTAGGAAGGACGGCACCGAAAGAGCTTTTACGGGCCAGTATTTCAATCTGCACGACAAGGGTCTTTACCGGTGCATCTGCTGTGGAAATGCGTTGTTCACTTCTGACACGAAGTTCGAATCAGGAACCGGCTGGCCAAGTTTTTGGGCGCCAATAGCGAAAGAGAATGTGCGCAACAACATGGACATGAGCTTGGGAATGGCACGGACAGCAATTTCGTGCACGGAATGCGACGCACATCTTGGCCACGTCTTCGATGACGGCCCAAAGCCGACGGGTCTGCGGTATTGCATGAATTCCGCGTCGCTAAGATTTGTCAAAAATGGGTAAATTTTTCGTGAATATCGCAGTTGAGGTTGATTTTGTCCACAGCCGGGTGTATCTAAGCTAGGCCGTTTGGGCCTGGCTTTTCTTCCAGCACCTGCTCTTATCTTTGTCTTTATTTTCAGTACCTGTTGTCGTCTGAAAGCATCGATAAAATCTGCAGTTGTAGTGGTCGTTGTAGTGGTCAAGGACAAGCAGAATGGCCTTTTTGTCTTTCCTCGATCGGGAGCGTTCCATAGCCCACCCGGGGTATAGCCGGTGGCTCGTTCCTCCCGCCGCCTTGGCGATCCACCTTTGCATTGGACAGGTTTACGCGTTCAGCGTCTTCAAGATCCCTCTGACCCGGGGGTTGGGAATCACAAAATCTGTTTCGGGGGACTGGACGCAGGCCCAGCTCGCGTGGATTTTTTCGCTGGCCATCATGCTTCTCGGACTGTCCGCGGCCACATTTGGCAAGTGGTTGGAAGGGGCTGGGCCACGGAAGGCAATGTTCGCCGCGGCTACGTGCTTTGCGCTTGGGTTCTTCATCTCCTATTTCGGCGTGATCTGGCATCAGCTCTGGGTTATTTATTTCGGCTACGGCATCGTCGGCGGCATAGGACTCGGCCTCGGTTATATCTCTCCGGTATCAACGTTGATCAAATGGTTTCCGGACCGCCCCGGACTTGCGACGGGAATGGCGATCATGGGGTTCGGCGGAGGAGCGATGATCGGGTCTCCACTGGCCATCAAGCTCATGGCATATTTCCGGACGCCGACCGACGTTGGAGTGGGCAAGACGTTTGTGGTGATGGGCATCCTCTATTTCCTGCTGATGATGTTCGGTGTCTTCACCGTGCGTGTTCCGCGGCCGGGGTGGAAGCCGGAAAATTGGATCGAGCCTTCAAAACCACAGAAGCTGATTACATCGCACAACGTTGAAGTGAACACGGCATTTACAACGCCGCAGTTCTGGCTGCTCTGGGTTGTGTTATGCACGAACGTGACTGCCGGAATCGGAATCCTCGAGCAGGCATCGCCGATGATCCAGGAATTATTCAAAGGAACTATCGGACCGGTCGCAGCCGGGGGCTTCGTGGGCCTTCTTAGCCTCTTCAATATGGTCGGCCGGTTTTTCTGGGCATCTACGTCGGACTACATCGGGAGAAAGCCAACCTACTTCATTTTCTTTATCGTGGGCGCGGTACTTTATTTTTTCCTGCCCAAGACTGGGGCCAACCACCTGAATAGCGTCCCGCTATTTGTGGGGATATCCGTGGTGCTGTTGAGCATGTATGGCGGGGGCTTTGCAACGATTCCAGCATATTTGCGCGATTTGTTTGGGACGTATCACGTCAGCGCAATCCATGGCCGCCTGCTGACAGCATGGTCCGTCGCGGGTGTGCTCGGACCGGTGCTCGTAAACTATATGCGCGAATATCAGCTCGCTCATGGAGCCGACAAGGCAAGCGCTTACCAGACGGTGTTGCAGGTGATGGCAGGATTGCTGGTGATTGGGTTTATTGCGAATCTTCTAGTGCGTCCAGTTGCGGAGAAGTACTGGATGCCGGATCAAAAACACTAGCGTTCTCATCGTCCACGGAATGTGGAGGAGCGAAATTGAAGAATGTGAAGAGGTCTTCGGCGGCGACTATTCTTCTGGCTTGGCTGCTGGTTTGCGTTCCGTTGGGCTGGGGCGTGTACAACACTTTGCTGAGTTCAATGAAGTTGTTTCAGTCAGCGCCCGCTACTACGACGCCCGCCGCACCGACAAAGTAGAAATTTACACTGCTTTCGACTCCAACCAGTGGTAGCCGGAGCGGCATCGAATCTGGTTACCCACGAGGAGAGGGTTGAAGGAATCGGACTCAATGAAAGAACTAGCGCTTCGCTGGCCTGTGATCCGCCAGTTGCTGGGCCGGGCCGATGGTACCGGCGTCGAAGCCATGAGCGAGCGCACGCGGACTCTGCGTCCGAAAAACCAGGACTGTGAAGTCGCGCGATCCATTTGCCCCTACTGTGCCGTCGGATGCGGACAACTCGTCTTTCACAAAAATAACCGTCTTGTTTCCATCGAGGGCGATCCGGCGTCGCCACTGTCGCGCGGGCGACTCTGCCCGAAGGGATCCGCCAGCTATGAACTGCTAACCCATTCGGGAAGGCTGACGAAGGTCAAATACCGCAAACCATTTTCCAAACAATGGGAAGATCTGGAACTGGAAACTGCGATGCAGATGATTGCAGATCGCGTATGGGAAAGCCGTGAGCGTACCTTCGTCGAATCGAAGGATGGCCAGAGCCTGATGCAGACGACGGCGATTGCTCATCTGGGCGGCGCGACGTTAGACAACGAAGAAAACTATCTTATTAAAAAACTTTTCACCGGGGGTCTGGGAATGGTTTGCGTCAGCAACCAGGCCCGGATATGACACAGCTCCACCGTGCCCGGTCTGGGCACAAGCTACGGGCGAGGCGGGGCGACGACCGCACCGAATGACCTGCTGAATGCGGATGCGATCCTCATCATGGGCTCGAACATGGCGGAAAACCATCCCGTCGGCTTTCAGTGGGTGACCGATGCGAAGGAGCGCGGGACGCAGGTAATCCACGTAGATCCGCGGTTCACCCGAACTTCTGCTTTGGCAAACATCTGGGTCCCCCTTCGCGCCGGATCCGACATCATTTTTCTGGGCGCGCTGGTTCGCTACGTCCTCGAGAACGAACTGTACTTCCGCGATTACATCGTTCACTACACAAATGCGCCCATCATTATCTCGGACAAATTCAAGGATACCGAAGACCTGCAAGGCGTTTTCTCGGGATGGGACGAGCAGGAGAAGTCATACGATCCCAAGTCGTGGCTTTATGAAGGCTCGAAAGTTTCGGAACATGAAATAAGCCAGCCTGATTCGGGAGAATCTCATGGCGGACATGCCCAGTACGGGGCGAATGTTACCCCCGACCTGAGCAAGTATGAGAAAGATGAGACGCTGCAGCATCCCCGCTGCGTATTTCAGCTTCTGAAAAACCACTTCTCCCGCTACACACCTCAGATGGTCAAGCAATATTGTGGAATTTCTGAAGAGTCATTTCTTCGAGTGGCCAAGACTTACTGCACGGCTTCCGGACCAGAGAAAACGGGCTCCATTTGCTATGCGGTCGGGTGGACGCAGCATTCGTCGGGCGTTCAAATAATTCGCTGTGCTTCAATCCTGCAATTACTGCTGGGAAACATGGGGCGTCCGGGCGGAGGTGTGATGGCCCTTCGCGGACATGCGTCCATTCAAGGCTCGACGGATATTCCGACCTTGTACGACATTCTTCCCGGGTACCTGAGCATGCCAAAGTTTGGGGAAGAATCGAAGAGCTTTGGGAACTACATCGCCAAGTACAAGACGCGCACCGGTTGGTGGAACAACTTTGACAAGTACATCGTCAGCCTGCTGAAAGCATACTACGGAGAGGCGGCGACGGCGAAAAACCAATACGGCTTCGATTGGCTTCCGCGCGTCACCGGCGATCATTCGCATCAGGGCTACTGGCTCGATATGCTCGATGGCAAAATGGAAGGCCTTTTTGTCATGGGACAGAACCCGGCCGTCGCCGGCCCGAACTCAGGAATGGAACGCCGGGGGCTGGCGAACCTCAAATGGCTGGTGGTCCGCGAGATGGTGGAGACTGAGACAGCCGCATTCTGGTATGACTCGCCGGAGGTTCATCGCGGTGAATTGAAGCCCGAAGAAATTCAGACCGAAGTGTTTCTGATGCCGGCGGCGGGTCACGCCGAAAAGGACGGGACGTTCACGAACACTCAGCGGCTCTTGCAATGGCGTGAAAAGGCAGTCGACCCCCCCGGAGACGGTCGAAGCGAAAATGGATTCATGTTTCACCTCGGCCGATTGCTGAAGGAAAAAGCGGGGAGGGATCCACGTCCGCGGAATGCCGGCCTCAACGCTCTGACGTGGGACTATCACACCGAAGGCAAGCACGAAGAGCCGGTCGCAGAAGAAATACTTCAGGAGATCAATGGCTGGACTGTCGCGGACAGGAAGCTGGTTCCGGGATATACGGCACTTAAAGCGGACGGCTCGACCGCTTGCGGCTGCTGGATTTATTCCGGTGTTTTCCCCGAGGCAGGTAGGAATCGGGCGAACGAGCGCGCCTCGAAAGATTTCTACGGTCACGGATGGGGCTTCGCGTGGCCCTCAGACCGCCGGATTCTTTACAACCGCGCATCCGCGAAGCCCGATGGAACTCCGTGGAGTGACCGTAAGAAGTTGGTTTGGTGGGATGCGGATTCCGGCAAATGGACTGGCAACGACGTACCGGATTTCGTGGCGACGAAGCGACCAGACTATCGGCCGGAGCCTGACTCGGAGGGCGACGATGCACTCGCCGGCGATAAGCCGTTCATTCTGCATGCCGACGGTCTGGGCTGGATATGGGTGCCCGTAGGGCTGAACGATGGCCCTCTTCCTGTTCATTACGAGCCGCTGGAATCGCCAATCCGCAATCCGATCTATCCGTCGCAGCAGACGAACCCGGTGGCGAATGCGCGCGAGACAGCCGGAAACGAATATGCGAATTCGCCGGACGAACGATTCCCTTATGTGCTGACTACATACCGGCTGACCGAGCATCACACTGCGGGAGGAATGTCGCGGACTTTGTCACATCTTGCGGAATTGCAGCCGGAGCTTTTCTGCGAATTGCCGGTCGAACTGGCGCAGCAGCTTTCGCTCAGTAATGGGGAATGGGTCACGGTTGTCACGCCACGTGGTGCAATCGAGGCCCACGCGTTGATCACGCCACGCATGCAGTCGCTGACCATCAATGGCAACGCTGTCCAGCAGGTGGGCCTGCCATTCCATTGGGGATATTCCGGCTTAGTCAAAGGCGACATTGCAAATGATCTGATCGCGATTTCTGAAGAGCCAAACGTGCGCATTATGGAAACCAAGGGCCTGTTGTGCGCGGTATTGCGAGGAAATCGAGCGAGCAATGCCGTGAAGATTTCAGAGTTGTTGCCGACCGCGGAAAGCGTGCGGTCATGAGCGAGATGGTGAAAAAGGCGGCGTTCCTGACCGATGCGACGATCTGCATCGGATGCAAGGCGTGCGAAGTTGCCTGCAAGGAATGGAACGAGGTCCCCGCGGATGGGATGGACTGGAGCGGGCTTTCCTACGACAACACGAAGAGCCTTGGAGCTTCGACGTGGCGTCATGTCATGTTCCTGGAACAGCCGAGCGTTGCAGGCCCGCAGTTTGCAGACACACAGGATCCGTTCCGCTGGATTTTTCTTTCGGATGTATGCAAGCACTGCGAGAACGCAGGTTGCCTTGAAGCGTGCCCGACGGGAGCGATCGTTCGCACAGAAATGGCGTCGGTCTTTATTCAGCCGGATATCTGCAACGGCTGCGGATACTGCGTAGTCACTTGCCCCTTCGGCGTGGTCGACAAGCGGCCGGGTGATGGGCGCGCATTCAAATGTACATTCTGCTACGACCGGCAAAAGGTGGGTTTGACGCCCGCTTGCGCCACAGCGTGTCCGACGCAATCGATTCAGTTCGGCCCGCTGGAGGAATTACGGGAGCGGGGCAAGCAGCGAGCGGAAGAATTGCAAGGACGCGGTTACAGCGATGCCCGCATCTATGATCCCCAGGAATCCAGTGTCGGGGGAATTCACGCCTTCTTCGTCATTCTAGGGGAGCCGGAGAATTACAACTTGCCGCCCGCGCCCGAAGTGCCCACGACGTATCTGAAGAGTGCCTGGAGTTCCGCTCTTATCTCGGCAGCGATCCTGTTCGCGATCATTTGCGTTGGTTTTGGGCTTCACTGAGTTTTGGGTGGAGTTTAGGCTTCACAATTCGAACCATGGCTTCTTCCACACCAAAAGCGACTGAGGAACGTCTTCAGCAGATTCGCCAAGCCGCCGCCGAAGGCCATTTGCACGCGGACAGCCAGACACATCCCCGCATTCAAGGCCACGACAGCTACTATGGCTTACCTGCTCTGAAGCCACCGACGTGGACATGGGAGGTGCCACTTTATTTCTTTCTCGGTGGAATTTCCGGCGTGTCTTCCAGCATCGCTCTCGCCGCACAGATCTTTGGCGCGGACCCGGCGCTCATCCGCCTTTCATTGTGGATCGCCCTCGTTGGAGCGGGGATCTGTCCGGCGCTTCTCATCGCCGACCTTGGCAGGCCGTCACGATTTCTCAATATGCTGCGCATGTTCAAGCTGCAATCGCCGATGTCGGTAGGGTCCTGGGTCCTTGTGGCATTTTCTGGTTGCGCGTTTCTTTCTGTTCTTACCAACGAACTTGTTTTGCATGGTCATGTTTTTTTCGCCTTGATCGGGCTGCGCTGGATCGGCGAAGCATCAGCGGCTTTAGTGGGTCTTCTTCTTGCAAGCTATACCGGCGTATTGATCGGCGCCACGGCAATTCCAGTCTGGTCGCAGAATCGCCGTTTGCTTCCCTTGCACTTCCTGGTCTCCGGGCTGGGCGGCGCCGCGGGAATTCTTGAACTGGCGGGATTTCTGATTCCGGCAACACACTTTCTTGGCTTCGTCGCCTCGGGGATTGAGACCGCGGCCGAGATTCTCTTCGAATTTCGCAAGAGCCCGGCCGACGCGCCACTTCATCGCGGCCGTGCTGGCTTTACATTCCTGATTTCCGGGATTCTTGAGGGGCCGGCCGCGCTGGGAGTTCGGCTATTGTGGGGTTCGACGCCAACCGGACGGGAAGCCGCCGCTATCTGCTTTCTAGCCGGCGCGCTTCTCAGTCGCTACGCGTGGATATGGGCCGGGCGCGCATCTGCGAAGCTCCCAGATGACCAATTCGCCATGCAGCGGCGCAAACTTCAATCGCGGGAACCAGGGGTACCCTCAAAACCACGGGTCAGCTAGAATCTGGAGCCAACCTTCCAGGGCCGTGGAAGTTCTTATGATGTTGCATCAAGGGTTGCGGACGGATGCGGTTCGTCCACGGCACTTCTGATAGTGGCCAGACCGGCACGCGCAAGTTCGCAAGTATCTGCTGCCCTTGAGCGATAATGCCCGACGGTGAGCTGGAATCTCCGAGCTCGCCTGCACCCGCGAGGCACAACGCTATGCCACAATCATTCGATCGCACTTTCTTCGCGAATCTCTGGCGTCGTATACCCATCACGATCATTACGACCGGAATCCTGGTCGCCGGCTGGGCTTACTGTGATTTCCTGCGTTCGCCCGGTTCCGCGTCCGGGTCGAATGCCGCCATTCAGAGCGTGCCGTCAGGATCGTCCAAGTCCTTGCCCGTAACTACGCCTTTGCATACGCAGCCCGCGCGGGCCCATGCTTTCCAGTCTGCCCTCCGGCGAGTACAGGTCGCACCGAATGAAGTCGATTACATCGCTGACGATGTCACGATGCGAATTTTCACGTCCCGAGTCACACGGCGCCCGGTCCGGCGCTGGAAGAAGCAAGTGCACATTGGAGACGATGTGACAGTGCGCTATTTCGCAGAAAAAAACGCCATGGCCCAATCAGTCGCGTCCTCCTCACCGCTATTGAAATAGCACCATCGCACTGGGGACTCTACTCAGGTGTTTCCTGTAGATTCGCGGGCCGGTCGTCCTTCGGCGGCTGCCCCGAGGATGAAAGTCGCATCAAATAGGACTCGGAGGAGCATGTTTATATGCACAGAGTCGGGCGTCCAACACTCGGCGTCGTCTTGCTTGTTCTTGCATCTTCTGTATTGGCCATAGGTCAGCAGAACACACCGTCGAGTCCGTCCAGCCCGGCAACGGGAGTGCAGCAGCCGGATGCTGCGGCCGACCCTAACGGATTGCCTCCGAGAACATCGATGCCGCCTGCCGCAGCGCAGGAACAGGCAAATCCCGCCGGCGAGCCGAGCGCAAACCAGCCGTCCATAAGTCCTGAATCACCCAGCAACGGTGATTCGGGAATGTTCGTTTTCAAGAAGCAGGTTGAGGAGGTTGTTTTGCACGCCACCGTCGTGGATGACAAACAACGCCCCGCTGCCCACCTCGACCGTGGCGCTTTCACGGTGATCGAAGATGGACAACCTCAAACTATCACCTCGTTCCGGCGTGAGGACGTCCCTGTAGCGATCGGGATCGTGATTGACAACTCCAGCTCGATGCGCGACAAACGCGATCAGTTGAATCAGGCGGTCTTGAATCTGGTTCGCGCCAGCAATCCTCAGGACCAGGTTTTTGTCGTCAATTTCAGTCAGAATCCCTACCTTGACCAGGACTTTACGTCCAACATCGGCTTGTTGGAGAACGCACTCCACCGCACAACGATGCAGGGCACAACTGCACTGTATGACGCCATCGTCGCTTCTGCGATTCATATCGAGAAAGATACGCGGCTGGAGAAGAAGATTCTTCTTGTAATCACCGATGGAAAGGACAATATGAGTCGAGCGACGTTGCAGGAAGCAACGCGGCGTTTGCAGGAAAAGGATGGTCCGACTCTCTACGCCATTGGCCTGATGGGAATGCAGCAGCAGAATTCGGGACGCGAAGCGCTTCAGAAACTCGCAGACGCGACTGGCGGCAGTTCTTTCTTTCCCGCAAGTTTGGACGAAGTTGGCGCGATCACTTTAGGTCTGGCCCACGACATCCGGAGCCAATACACCATCGCTTACAAGCCGCAAGACCAGAAAGACCGCACATCTTACCACCCGATCGTGGTGGAAGCCCAGGCCGCGGGATACGGAAAGCTCACGGTTCGTACCAGAAATGGATACTACTCAGGGGAAACGGTCCGGTAAGTCAACTTTCGCGCTACCAGATCCCTTTGTCGCTGCCGCTGATCTTTGCCGCCACGAGCGCTGCCATCGCCAATCCGGGCAACAGGCTTAAACGCAGGGTGTTCTGAAGTTCGCCATTCCCTGCCAGCGCGGTCCACTCTCTCGCGTAAAGACTCGCAGCTTGCGGGAAGAGTGGAATTCGCAGGAATCGCTGCCGGTAGCTGACTTTGTTGCCGTCGAAACGCGCAGCGTCGGTAACAGAAGCAGGCAACGGGGGAGCGTAGCCGCGGTATTTTTCGACGTAGTCGGCAATGATTACAAGATAAGTGGCCAGGCCCTCCCAAAGGCCCGCGGACTTTGAAAGGGATTCAAGATAGGCGTAATCAATCGCTCCAGAATCCATCAGCGTCGCGATGTTAGCGATGTCGCACAAGCGAAGGTAAAAATGACGATACATCCGTTGCAGCGTGCTGATGATGATCTGTTCTTCGACTCCCGGAACGCGAAAACTATAGCCTCCGAACGTTGCCGTGCGGGAACGGGCCACAAGGGAGTTTGTCACTGCGATCTGCTCTCCGGTCTGTCCCAGCCTGGCTACGTGCACTTCTACGAGTTCGGGCAAACCGGGAACCTTGAAATTCCATTTGTTGGCTAGCCGGTCGCCCCAACTCTGCTTTTCCAGTTGTGCGTGAAAGCGCTCGCTCATGACAGCAGTCAGGTCTGCAGCCTGACCGTTCGTGTAGAGGTCGCAGTCATTGCCCAAGTCGGGCCAATGATCGAGCGACTTGATAACAATGACGTCACCGATCTCTCCCAATGCATTGCAAATCTCATAGAGGATTGGCAGCGCGTTGGCGATGCGCGCTTGTTCTGCTATCAAGGCATTTTCAAGGTGCTCGCTCAAAGGACTGCCCTCACCCAATGTACGCCGGAGGTTCGGAAGGGCGCGCAGGACTACATGATGGGTGTTGGCAATCCCGGACAAGGTGGTCAGATCTTCCTGCCGCCAGCAGCCAGTCATCCCGGCGATTGTCTCGGACTGAGTCTCCTTGTCGCCCTGTAAGACGAGGGTGGAGAGAAGCCTAAAGCAGTCGGCGGAATTCGTCGCGGGAATGATATTTGACGAGCCAGTTGCTGACGACACGGCTCCTATCTGATGTGGGATCTGGGCCGCAGGTTGGTCAGGGCAGACTGGCCTGCAAGTCGCATAAAAGGTACGTCTCCGACTCCTGTCCCCAAAAAACACAAAGGTTTTAAGCCCACATACTACGGGTTAATCCCCTAGCACTTCAGTACTCTACTGTATTGACCCCCGGATGCGTCATACTGTTGCCGGATCGACCCACCTTAACGTCCCAAAGGATTTTGAATTCATGACTACTTCCCCTGTCAGGGCACATTCCTCCTGTGCCCGGTCTCAGATCATGCAAGCCGTGCGACACGATCTGCTTGGTTCAACTCGGAAATTAACTCTTCTTTTTGCATTAAGCGCCTGCTTCATTCTGGCGCCGCATTCTTTCGGTCAGATTCAATCCACAACCGCGTGTACGGGCAAGGGCGATTGGGATGTTCTGAGCGTAATGATGATGGATCCCGGGCTGGCAGCCGGCTATCACATGGAGGGGCTCACCAATGGTCTGCCCTCGGCGTACATCTACACCCTCTGGGACAAGACCGGAGGCAAGGTGTATTACGTCAAGAATCCGCAGGGAAATCCCTGGGACATCAATCTCTACGATTCCAAATACATCTACCAATGGGTAACCGAACTACAGACGTACGAGGGCGTCGATCACTGGAACGATCCCACCAGTTGCAAGAAATTCAATAACGGCAGCCAAAAAAGTACCGCTGACTATTCAATGCGCTGGGCCCCTCGTTGCGCGGTCCCGGGCGGATCAGGCAGCAGCATGTGGAATACGGCTACCAGCCAACCGAATGATACGAACTATTACACCTACGTCGATAAGGTCCGGCAGAGCCTTTCGCAGAACCTGAACTATTCGAAGCTGCTACTGCAAAAAACCGGCACAATGACCATTACCGACAATCGCGCGAAGCCGGCCAAGAAAGTTTCTATCACGACGTTGCCTCTGGAATACGACTATGCGTGCAGCGCTTCGAACAACGTGAATTCATGCCAGTCTCGCGAGGTTTTCTATTACGGATTGGATACGACGGAGAACCCCGTCGACCACGTCAAGCACAGTTACGGGTGGGTGAAGTGGAAGTATTACACCAATTCGACGGGAGGCAACCCTGGCGCTTCCGCCAAGTGGGTACAGCAGAATAGTTCCACAACAGACCAATTGATGGCTGGACAGGTCAATCTGAACTTCCAGTGTTTCTAACTGGAGCGGATCGGGCGTCCTAAGATTGTTATGGAATCACTTCACCGTCGAAGTTTGGGACTGACGAGGCAACTGGAACGCAGATGGCAACTGAAGCAGGTTGCCGACGGAGAGAATGCTTCCAACTATTGCGGAACTTTAGAGAGCCGATTGACGTAGTTCGCTATGATACCCGCGCGCTGGAGCTCGAAACGAAGCGGGTCTTTCCAGGGACTTCGGAGGGCCTGTGGCAACATCGTCCGATTTTTGAGCGTATGTCCTGTTCTTGATAAGCAACGGCGCATCTAAGATTTCAGGGTACCGCCTGAGGTGACGATGCGGACGGTGTCGGACATCTTCGCGCAAATCTTTCGCAATCTTTGGGCGCACAAGCTGCGCTCATTTCTCACCATGTTCGGGATCGCCTGGGGAGTGGGATCTTTACTGCTGCTTGTGGGGGTTGGCGAAGGCTTCCGCTCGGGCAACAAACGGGAACTGGCGGAGTTCGGCAAAAACATCATGTTTCTGTTTCCGGGACGAGCGCCGGCCGTCAAGGGCAACATGAGTTCTGCGCGTTCCTACCTGCTCACGTATCAGGATTATATTGACATCCGGCAAGCCGGATTCGTTCTCAATGCCTGCCCCATCATTTCGCGCGAGGACCTGCATGAGATCAGCGAATTTGCGAGCGGCGGTGGCGAAATTCTGGGCACAGAGCCGCGGTTGAACGACATCAGCTATCTTCCCCTGAAGGAAGGGCGCTGGCTCAATGAATTGGACGGCGTGCAGAGGAGGAACGTAATCGTTCTCGGGAACGAGTTGCTGAAGACTCTGTTTCCCGGGCGTCCCGCGGTTGGCGCGTTCATCCTGCTGGATGGCATCCGATTTGAAGTGGTGGGCAGTATGCCGCATCTGGGGCGGGGCGACAACATGTGGCTGAACATGCGTGGCTACATCCCTTTCCAGGTGATGGCGGCAAACTTCCCGATCAAGGGAGAAAACCATCAGAACTCCATTTCCTTCATCGAATATCAGCCGCTGACGACGGCGGACCATCTGCTGGCCAAGGAGGAGGTTCACAAGATCGTTGCCCGTAATCATGGATTCGATGCCAGCGACCAAAACGCCTTCGACGAGTGGGATTCGATCCAGGAATCGAAGATGGTAGGAACCATTTTTGATGTCATGAACATGTTTCTGGGAGCCGTGGGCATGGTCACACTAGCGCTTGGCGCGATAGGTGTGGTCAACATCATGCTGGTGGCAGTGAGCGAACGTACACACGAGATTGGATTACGCAAGGCATTGGGTGCGACCAACCGCAATATCCTCTTTCATTTCTTTCTGGAGGGGTTACTGCTGACGCTGGGAAGCGGATTGATCGGCATGGTGATGGCGGGCGGGTTGATGGCTCTGATGGGAGGAATACGAGGGCCGCAAGGGTTTGATCCCCCCAAACTGGTTCCGATGTCGGCGATGCTGGCGATTAGCAGCCTGACGCTGGCGGGAGTGGCAGCAGGTTTGTATCCGGCCCGGAAGGCAGCGATGTTGCAGCCGGTGGAGGCACTCCGGCAGGAGTAATGCGATGTTCCGGGATTTGGTTAGGGAAGCCTATGGAGCCATGCGCCACAACCGGCGGCGCACGGCGCTCACCATGCTGGGGATGGCCTGGGGTATTGCGACGGTGGTCATGCTGCTCGCTTACGGTGACGGTTTCGGCCGGGCGTGCGCGAACATTTTCGCGAACTTCGGCACGAAGCTGGTCATCGTGGTGCCGGGGAAAACTTCCATGCAGGCTGGAGGTCAGAAATCGGGAGTGCAAATCCGATTTACGCAGGACGATGTGGAGGTGCTTGCCACCAACCTTCCGCAAATCAGTCATATCACGCCAACTGTCGAGAAACAGGTGAACGTGCAATACGACAACAGGGACTTCACTTTTACGGTGAGCGGCAATAATCCGGATGTGCTGTCGATTCGCGCGCTCAAGCTGGGGCAGGGCCGTTTTTACAACATGGAAGACCAGGTGCAGCGAGCCCGGGTCGCAGTGATCGGTTCCGAAGCAAGGGAAAAGTTATTTTCCGGACGAAACGCTCTTGGAGAATACATCCGGCTGGATGGTCTCAGTTTTGAAGTGGTCGGCGTCCTGGGCGCCAAGATGCAGGAGGGAAATGACGACATCAACCGCGTGGTCTACATCCCCTTCACTACGATGAGTGATCTGAAGGACACGCATTACCTGGATATGGTGTGGTTCAACTACCAGACCCCGGAGTACGAACGAATCGAACCCGCGGTCCGGACGATTCTGGCGACGCAACACAAGTTCAGTGAGACGGACCATGAAGCCGTGAGAGTGTTCAACCTCATGACTCAGCTGCACCAATTCGAGATCATTACGCTCGGGCTGAAGATATTGATGGGATTCATTGGCACGCTCACGCTCGGCATTGGCGGAGTCGGGCTGATGAATATCATGCTGGTTTCGGTCACCCAGCGGACGCGGGAGATCGGTGTACAAAAAGCGCTGGGCGCCCAAAGGCGATACATTCTGTTGCAGTTCCTCGCCGAAGCGCTCACCATTACGTTCATTGGCGGCATTCTGGGGATGATTCTGGCATACGCGGTCGCACTTTCCGTGGGAAGGCTTACCTTCTATAGTGCGTTCGCCAAGAACGGGGAGGCGGGCGATATCCGCCTGATTATTGCTCCGGAAACGTTGATCGCGTCCACCATCATTCTCGGCGCGGTGGGACTTATCAGCGGGATGGTGCCGGCTTTACGTGCGTCACGGCTGGACCCGATCGAGGCCTTGCGACACGAATAGCCGCGCCATTCAAATGGGCTGGACATCCGAAAACAGGTTTCCCGCCGGATCACTGGTGATACATCGCCACTCCAATCATTGACTCTGCAAAGCTTGGCAGCATACGCCGGCGGCGCAAAGGGCCGTTTCCCGGCTTCGCGGGCGCTGAATTTACATTTCTTTCACACTCCCGCAACCTGCCTGCAATATTTTCCTTATAGCTTTGGTCTCCAATCCCTGAGGTAGCCGTGTGGACTGGCCTAACGCGCCTCTCCGCTGGGCCGTGCGGGGACAGGAGAATCTATGACTGAGAAGCCCAAGTTTGAAGCCCCCAGAAAAGTGATGGCGATGTTGCTGGCACTGACCATCACACTGGGACCAACCGCCATGCCCGCGTTTGCGGCTGCCAAACCCGCATCCTCAGCCTTGAAGACAGCGACTCCGATTAAGCATCTGGTCGTGATCTTCCAAGAAAACATTTCCTTCGACCACTATTTCGGAACGTATCCTTCCGCCACTAATCCTGGCGGCGAACCGAAGTTTGTCGCGGCACCGAGCACCCCGACGGTGAACGGTTATTCGAACGCTCTGCTCAACGCCAATCCGAACCTGAACCCGGCCAACACAACTGGCGCGGCGAATCCATTCCGCCTCGATCGTTCGCAAGCTGTTACCAACGATATGGACCACGACTATATGGCAGAGCAGCAGGCCTATGACATGGGCCTGATGGATCTGTTCCCGCTCTACACCGGCACGCCCGGACCTCCGCCCTCCGGCTCTGGTGTTTCGCAGACCAATGGACTGGTGATGGGATACTTCGACGGCAATACCGTCACCGCTCTGTGGAACTACGCGCAGCACTTTGCTATGAGCGATAACTCTTACAGCTCGACGTTCGGCCCGTCCACGGTTGGAGTCATCAATCTTGTTTCCGGTCAGACCAACGGTGTGGTCGCCAACCTGAATGGCACGGGCGATGAAATCGCCGGCGGCAGCGACGGCTCCCTGACGGTAATCGGAGACCCGGATCCCCTGGGCGACGTTTGCTCCAACCCCACTGGTGGACAAGTCACGATGGGCAGCAAGAACATCGGCGACCTACTCAACGCGGCGGGCGTGAGCTGGGGATCGTTCATGGGCGGATTCAATCTGAACGTCGTCAATTCCGACGGTTCGACCGGTTGCAGCCGCAGTTCGACTGGCCTCGCTGGGACGACCGGTGACTACATCCCCCACCACTCCTTCTTCAACTACTGGGCGTCAACTGCGAACTATGCCCACACCCGTCCGGCCTCTGTGGATGAGATCGGCTGGAACGGCCGTGCCAACCATCAGTACGATATCGCGGACTTCTACACGGCTGTCACGACCGGCCACCTGCCCGCCGTGAGCTTTCTGAAGGCGCCTGGAATCCAGGATGGACACGCCGGATACTCTGATCCGCTGGACGAGCAGAATTTCGTCGTCAAGGTGATCAACGCGCTCCAGAATCAGCCCACATGGGACAGCACCGCCGTGGTCATCATGTACGACGACTCTGACGGATGGTACGACCACCAGATGGGACCGATCGTGAATACATCTACCGGACCGGCAGACGCGTTGACTGGACCCGGAGCCTGCGGCAACGCCGCGACTTCTCTTGCGGGCTTCAATCCTGCGAACGCTCACGCTCTTGGCCGCTGCGGATACGGCCCGCGCCAGCCGCTGCTGGCGGTTTCCCCCTGGGCCCGGCAGAACTTCGTGGACCACACCGTAAGCGATCAGACCTCGATAATCCATTTCATTGAAGACAACTGGCTTGGCCAGCAACGCATTGGCACCGGCTCCTTCGATGCCATTGCCAGCTCGATCGCTCAGATGTTCGACTTCAGCCACATGCGGAGCAATGGAAAACTGTACCTTGATCCGGATACTGGCGAGAAGAAGTAAACGCTAGAACTCAACCCTTACTCGATGCAGGCATGCGATCGCACAGATTGCATGCCTGCATCTCGCTTTCTTAAAGGCATTTCTGCGAACATGACCGCCAGGAGATGACTGCAACTTGGGCCTGACAAGACGAACGTTTCTTCAAGCAAGTGGAGCGATCGGTATTTCCGCTGCGCTTCACCAAAGCGGTAGCCATGCTCCCGCCCCTAAATTCCGCACGCAACTGCAGGCGAATTCGCTGACCCAATTTGTCGATCCGCTTCCGATTCCTGAGATTGCGCGCCCGAGCGGGACGCGCCCCAGCCCGCTTGACCCTTCGGTGAAGATTCCCTACTACCGCATTCCGATGCGGCAATTCGAAGCCAAACTGCACCGTGACCTGAAACCGACGCGGCAATGGGGATATGGCGGGATGTGCCCTGGGCCTACTTTCGAAACGCGCAGCGGGCAGGGAGCGCTCGTCGAATGGGCGAATGAATTGCCAACCTCCCACTTCCTGCCAATCGATCACAACATTCACGGCGCGGAATCCGACAAGCCCGATGTTAGGGCCGTAGTCCATCTCCATGGCGGTAAGACTCCGGCCGATAGCGACGGGTACCCGGAAAGCTGGTTCGTGCCGGGAAAGTCTGCAATCTACCACTATCCGAGCAGGCAGGACGCGGCGATGTTGTGGTATCACGATCACGCGCTGGGAATTAATCGTCTTAATGTGTTTGCGGGATTGCTGGGCGCATTTTTCGTGCGCGACGAATTTGAAGATTCACTCGGACTCCCGCGCGACAAGTTCGAAGTGCCGCTGGTCATTTATGACCGCGTTCTCGATTTGGAGTCGCAGCTTAACTATCCCGTCTCGCCAGATCCGAAAAAGCCCTGGGTCCCCGAGGTCTTCGGCGATGCCATGGTCGTAAATGGCAAGATCTTTCCTTATCTGGAAGTGGAACCCGGCAAGTACCGCTTTCGCGTCCTGAACGGCTCCAACGGGCGCTTCCTACACCTTTCGGTTTCCGATGCGCACAGCTTTCATCAGATCGGAACAGATCAGGGATTGCTTCCTTCGCCGGTGCAACAGGACAAGGTGTATCTGGCTCCTGGCGAACGGGCTGACCTTGTTATTGATTTTGCGGGCTTGGGCGGAAGCAATCTCGCGCTGAGGAATGATATCTTCTCGATCCTGCAATTCCGCGTGGGGAAGAGCAGCGTCCACGACACTAGCACGCTACCTCAAACCCTGCGGCCCGTGGCCAGAATCGCAGAATCCAGCGCCATCAAGACCCGTTCGCTCAGCCTGGTAGAAGTGGACGATCCCAAACAGCGTCCGCTCAGAATGCTGCTGAACAATACGCACTGGAACATGCCGGTCACTGAGAATCCGATGCTCGATTCGACCGAAATCTGGGAACTTGTCAATACAACAAACGATTCGCATCCCATTCATCTGCACCTGGTGCGTTTTCAGGTTCTCGATCGCAGAACTTTTGATATCGATACCTATTGGACCGCGAATAAGGTTCGATATAAGGCTCCCGCTGTGCCGCCGATTCCGGCTGAAATGGGATGGAAAGATACGGTCCGCGCCGACCCGGGCATGGTCACGCGCATCATTGCAAAATTTGAGGGATTCCCCGGCCGCTATGTGTGGCACTGCCACATCCTCGAACATGAAGACAACGAGATGATGCGGCCCTTTGACGTGCTTCCAGCGAAGTAATGGAAAACTATCTCGGCAGCTTGAAGTTGATCGTGACCTGCGTCTGAATTTCGACAGGCTCCCCATTCAGCAGATAGGGTTTGTACTTCCACTGCTTCACGGCATCGCTTGCGGCCCTGGTGAGCTGCGCATCGCCACTTAAGACTTTGATGCGAGAGATAGCTCCCTCTTTGGAGACGGTCGCCAGCAGTTCCACCCTGCCTTCGATTCCCATGCGCAGAGCGTTAGAAGGATAAGTCGGCGAGACTTTCCTGATCAGGAGTCCCTGCGAGACACCCTGTGAGACGTTGAGAGTTTGCAACATCGGCTTAAAGGCGTTGCTTGCCGCGGGAATCATATCCGGCGGAGGAACAGTTGCGCCGGGCGCAGCCAATCCAATCAGGCTGGGAGCGGGTGCGTCCGCGACAGAGGACTTGGAATGCGCAGCCGAAACTTTCCCACCCTTGACGACTAACGGAGCAGGCCCGGAATCCGTCTTCTCTGGAGTTGTTGAGCCTGATTCTTTGACGGAGTTTCCTGCCGAATGCGTTGTGCTCTCTTTCGATGAGGATTCGAGCGTACTGCCAGATTTCGATGCTGGCGCGGATGTCATCGTTATGTCCGATGTTGAAGCGACTGTAGCGGGCCCGGTTTGAACTGGCGTTTGCCTGGTTGCCGGCTGAACCGCCGGCTTCGCCGGTTGCGCTTTGGAAACGGGAACTGAAACAGGCGATTGGGTTGGGGCCGCCTGATTTGGATGTCCTTGAAACTGGGTCGAGGCAATGTAAGCCACGGTGCCAACGACTAAGGCAGCCGCGATGCCCAGGATAATTTTCTTGCTTCCACCGCTCGATTCGGCCTGTGCTGTCGCTCCACCAAAACTGAAGGAAGGCGTAGATCCAATCACATTGCTTGATTCACTT
>DATAUY010000121.1:0-61032 GCA_036268025.1 Candidatus Sulfotelmatobacter sp.
GGCGACTACGAGAGGATCAAGGTCCGCGGCGCCGAATTCATCATGCCGCCCACCGACGTGACCGGCTCAACTATTGCGATGCTGAAAGATACCTGCGGCAATCTCATTCAGCTCACCCAGCTGGCACGCTGGTAGTGTTAACGACCGTGATAAAAAACACGATTTGTATCGTGGTGAAAATGCGATGTCTATCAAGGTGCGATGTGTATCAGGGTGCGATGTGTATCAGGGTATGCCTTCAGGCATACCGTAAGTACGAGTGCGCCTTTAGGCGCTGGCTTTGAGCGGCGGAGTTTCGCCACGGGCCCGCTAAGGAAATGAAGATGACCGATCGCGAGCACTACACACCGGGTCCGGCCAGCGGAGCGCAAGTACGAAAAGACCGCGGACAAAACGGCGAAGATAAGTGGACCCTCATTCTCGTCCGTGAACTGCGCCACTCGCCGGAGAAGGTTTGGCAGGCGATTACCGATCCAGCGCATCTGCGCGAGTGGGCGCCCTTCAACGCCGATGCGAACCTGGGTATCGCCGGATCCACCGTGAATCTCACCACAATAGGAGCGCCCACGCCGCGCATTACCGAAACAACCGTGACGCGAGCCGACGCTCCCGAAGTGCTTGAGTACAAGTGGGGTGGCTTCGATATGCGCTGGCAACTCAAAGCCCATGGCGCCGGCACGCGCCTCACACTGTGGACAAACATCGGTCACCGCTTCATCTCCATGGGCGCTGCCGGATGGCACATTTGTTTCGATGTTCTGGATCACCTTCTCGGCGGTCATCCCATCGGACGCATCGTCGGCCCCGAAGCCCTGAAGTTCGGCTGGCAGCGATTGAACTCCGAGTACGCCAATCAGTTCGGCGTTGAAGCGCCCGGCTGGCCGCTCAAGGCGCCTCAGAGTAAATGACCCGGTATCACCGAAAAAGGAGGACAAATTAATAATGACCGAAGCCACCAAACGTTCAATTTTTCGCTGGGTTCACATCCTCTGCGGCATACCGATACTCGGTTACATTTATGATTCCCCTTCGGATACTCACAACTACGCCTTCAGTATTAGGTATTTCTTTCTTCCTTTACTGCTCCTTTCGGGGCTTTGGATGTGGAAAGGGCACGTGGTTCGACGACTTTTTTCGAAGAGATCAGGAGGCAACGCCGCTGCATGAACCCTATGCCAAACGTATCCCTTCCCAAAAACAACGTGAAGAACTACTCAGCGCATTACAAGTCGCTTGAGAAAAACATGGGCCGTCACGAGGGTGCCTATGAAGCTCACGCAATTGCGAGTTTGCAAACTCTCCCATCGCCTACAAATCTCATTCCGGTTTAGGTGGCCATAATATATCCGGCGCTTGCGGCACTTGCTGCAGCCGCATTTTCACTCAGTAGCTGTGCAAGGATTTGTTCGCGTTGCATGTTCCTGATGATTTGCCCTTGCTCGCGGCTGCTGCGCCAGAAGTTTTCCACTGCCAAATTAGCATTCTTTGTGACATCCAACCTTACCCTCGCCACCAAACGAGCACAATGGAGCCGTGCGCATTTGCACCGCAGAATCGTTCGGCTGTAGGCGTGAAGCAGCCATGCAACTTTCGCGAAATTTCTCCCGTAAGTCCTTATTCAGGAATATTTTGGATATTAAGTTATTTGTTTTGACTAATTTGCACGGAGTCGTGACATGTTGGAAATCCGCAACTCTTTTGATTGGAATATTTTGCGTCGATCGATCAAAAAGAAATCGCATCTAGATATGCGGCGGTTGCCGACCGTCGAGCGCGCGGCTAAATTAGGTCCGAGGGTTGGGGTTTACTGGAGGTTATATGAAAGAGTCCGTCCCCGTGGATTCTGGTTCTGCATTCATCGACGCGAAGATCAATCAACTTGGCGACTGGCGCGGGAAGATGCTCGCAAAGGTGCGCGAAATCATTCGCGCGGCCGATCCTGAGATCGTCGAAGAACGGAAGTGGGTCAAGCCGACGTCAATGGGTACGCCGGTCTTCTCCCACGGCGGTATCGTGTGCACGGGAGAAACCCACAAGAACGTCGTCAAGATGACATTCGCCAAAGGCGCTTCGTTGAAAGACCCGAAACACCTATTCAACTCGAGCCTCGAAGGGAATGTCAGGCGCGCCATCGACATCCACGAAGGCGACAAGATCAATGAGGCCGCCTTGAAGGACCTCATCCGCGAAGCAGTCGCGCTCAATCTCAAGGGTAAAAGCGGGCTCAAGGGCAAGATCAAGCCTGAGGGCACGAACGAAAAGAAAAACAAGCCGAGACCTGGTCGAGCGAGCAGTCGTTGAATCAACGCAATCGAGTTACAATTCCTAAAGCAATTCCACTCGTGAATTTTGTCCTTCTTCTGGCCGGAGATCCAAATCAGGAGAGCGGCTGATGGCAGCCAACACAACACTTTCAGCGCTGGCGAGAAGCCATGCACTTTTGCGCTATACGGCTGCGTTGCTTGTGCTGGTCGCTGCGGTCGCGCTTGGCCGCACGTTAGCTCCGGTCTTAGGAGACTCAGGCGGCTTCGTCGCCTACGCCGTTGCTTTCCTGGCATTGGCTTTTTCGGCCTGGTACTGCGGTGTCGGACCGTCAATCCTGGTAGCAGTTCTGGCTTTGGCAGCTCTCCGGCTTTCATTCGTCCATCCCCTTCACCCTTTTCCAATGCCTACGCCAGGCTCCATTCTCGGGATGCTGATTTTAGTCGCCATTTCGGCTGCAATCATTTGGCTGGGAGAGGGACGCCGTCGAGAGAACGAGGCGCTGCATCGCGCCCAGGGAGAACTGGAAGATCATGTCAAAGAGCGGACACTGGAGTTGGATGCCGCGAATCACGGTCTGCGAGAACTCACCGCCCGTCTAATGCAGTTGCAGGATGAAGAAAGACGGCGGATTGCCAGGGAGCTGCACGATAGCATCGGGCAAAACCTGGCAGCGCTGACCATGAACCTGACCAAGGTAGGCGCCGAGATCGAGCGGCTCAGCCAAAGTGCCAGGACGGTCAACGACAGCCTGACTCTGGCTGAAGAGATGCACAAAGAGATTCGCACGGTATCGTACTTGCTCCATCCGCCGCTGCTGGACGAACTGGGACTTGCTTCCGCCCTGCGGTGGTACGTCGAGGGCTTCGCGGAACGCAGTAAGATCCAGGTCGATTTGGACATTCCTGACGATTTCGGCCGCCTGCCACAAGAAATGGAAACGGCCCTCTTTCGGACCGTGCAGGAATGTCTTACGAATATTCACCGCCATTCGGGAAGTCCGGTGGCCGCCATACATCTGGCCCGCGCGGCTCATGAAATTCACTTGAAGATTGAAGATCGGGGAGCCGGTATTTCACCAGAAAAGCTGGACGAAGTCAGCTCCGGCGGTACTCCCGGAGTGGGCATTCGGGGTATGCGCGAAAGGATGCGACAACTCGGCGGGTCTCTGGCAATCCAATCGGCGGAAAGAGGCACGATAGTGGAAGCTCGGCTCCCGGTCACACAATCTTCAGAACTTCCTGCTTCGGGGATTGCGGCCTGAGTTTGTCAGCCTACGCAATCAAGGGGTCTGAATCGGGCGCAGCAATCCTGGGTCAACACCCGGCGCCTGCGAGGGCCACAGCGGAGAGCTCATCGCTGGTTCCCAACGGTGAGGCTGGCTGGCAAACTCCCGCGGCGTGCACTTTACGTGCTTCTTGAACACCGACGCAAAATATGCGGGATTGCAAAAGCCGGAACGCTCCGCCACCTCAGCCACGTTAAGCCGGGGATCCAGCAGTGCGCGCTTGGCCAGTTCCACACGCTGTTGAATCAGATATTGCTCCAGCGTGGTGCCGGTCGTTTTTCGAAAGACGCGGCTTAAGTGTCCGCAGGAGAGATGCACGGCTTCCGCGAGGTCGTGAATTGTGATTCTCGCCGCGCCACGCTCCTCGACGAGACGACTGACGGCCAGCACAATCTTGTGTTCCCGCTGGCTGAAGGCGCAAATCATTTGCCGTGACACTGCATCGGCAAACCGGCGAAACGCCTCGCAGGCCGCGAAGGGGCTGGGGGCGTGCAATACGCAGATGGTCGCCGCCTCTTTCGCGGCCTTGATCTGGACCGCATCAAGTCCGGAGCTTAGCGTTTCCAGGGCGACATGCTCTATGGCCCAGGTGAGCAGCGCCCGAGACTGCTGGATTTCCGAAAAGGAATGACCGGTTGGCATGGCTAGCGCGAAAAACTCCTGCAACACCGCAGACACACGTTCTCCCTGACGAAATGCCTTCAGCAGCCGCGTCATCACGTCGGCAATCTGTGCCTTTTCCGGTCGAGGACCGCTGAAGAACGACACAGTGGAGTCGCCTGTATCCAGAGCGGCGCACGCCTCCTGATATGCGTGCAACAACTCGGCAGGTTGCGGATGCTCTTCGCTTATGCCGATTCGAACGCCCGCTGGGCAATGAGACCGAATCTTCAGCAGAATTCCTTCCGCCATCTCCTGCAAACTGAGCCGCTGATGATTCCGGTTTCGCACCCCATGGCTGGCAAAAACACAAACTTCTCCCGGCCGGACGACGGTCGCGAGGGAGTTGGGAAGATTTTGGCAGATGTCCTCGACTACATGAGAAATCCGGTTGAGTGTGGGAACGGGAAGTTTTGGCCGTTGATCTTCCATTCCCAGGTGTTCGATCTGTAGCACCAAGACGCGGTCTGGAATTCTTTGCAGGCCGGCGCGCCGGGCCAGTTGCTTCAATTCCTGGAAATCTTCAATCTCGCCGGACAACAAGATCGATGCCAGTTCCTTTCGGTCCAGACTTAGTTCCCGGTCCTGCTTGCGTTGAGACTCACTGATCAATTGCAGCCGCTTCCACGAATTGGCGATGTAGCGCGCGAACAGTTCCAGTATCCGAACGGTTTCCGCTACTTGTGCCTGAGTTACGACGGGGACGCGGTAATAGGCGTCCTGCAGGCTGGTGAAGTTGATATGTTCCTGCCCAGCCAGAGCCTCACGGACAAACTTGAAACCCTGGGTCGTTGGTGGGCTTACCAATACCTGTCCGGAAAAGAGAGTCCCCAGATATTGCCCGTCACAAATGACCGGGGCGGCAATGTCTGTCAGGCCAACATGGCACGAATACACCTGGGTGCAACCCGTCGTTCGGCAGCGTTGCTTTGCGGGGACATCTGAGCGGGCGCAAGTTTCCTCTTCATGAGCGCCAAAGCCGTGTACCAGATCGCAAAACAAAGTGCTCGGAGAAAGCCGATTGCCTTCCGGAGAGCCGGCGGACTGCAGTTGGACGAGCGCGTCCCCCGTTCCGACTCGGTTCTTGAACTTCAGTTTGCTGGGGTCGAGTTCCTCGCGCTCTTCATGCCACATTAACTCCACGTTTCGAATCGGACTGGTATCGTTCAGGAGAAGAAGGAAGTGCTTGAAAAGCTCCAGATCCTTTTGAAATTCCCGCTTCAAATCCCCACTCAAAACCGTCATTGTCCTTTTCACAGGGCCCCCAAGACAGCGGGCGATTCTATTACAAAGGCGCGACGGAGTTCATCCTTAAAACGATAGATGGCATAGTTTTAACGATTCTGGTTGTGGATAAACAGCTTATGGGTGCGCCCGAATGGTAAGACCGCCGTCCACGACGATGTCGGTCCCAGTAATAAAGGATGAACTGTCTGAGGCAAGGAAGAGTGCGGCTTCGCTGACATCCTGCGGAATGCCACGACGTCCGACGGGGTGGAGGTCAGCAGTCTGCTTCGCCAATTCGGCCGGATTCGGGGCGCTTTCAATGTATCTGTCCCATAGGCGGGTATCAATGTATCCGGGGCAAATGCAGTTGACGCGAATGCGACGGCTGGCTAAATCCAAAGCCAGGTTCCGGGTGAGCGCTACCAGAGCGGCTTTAGAACATGCGTAAGGAATGGAGTTCGGGAAGGCGTGCGTAGCGTGGATGGAACTGATGTTGACGATGCTGCCTCCGGATTGAGGAAAGAGAGGCAGAAGTTCCTTTGTCAGGAGAAAAGCCCCGCGGAGATTTACGTTCATGACATGGTCCCAGTCTGCGGGGGTCAAACTCTCGATTGTTTTCTCGATTTCAATTCCCGCGTTGTTGACAAGGATGTCGACGCGATCGTGAAGTTTTCGCAGTTCCTTCATGGCGCTCGCGACTTGGGCAGGATCGCCCAGGTCCGCAGCGAGACACCACACGGGCAGCGAAGGATTTTCAGAGCTGAGTTCGGCCACCGCCTTCCTGGCGGCGTTCACGTCACAGTCCAGGATAAAAACGCAGGCTCCCTGCTTGTGAAATAAGCCGGCGATGGCACGCCCGATTCCCTGGGCTCCGCCGGTAATGAGCGCGACCCGACCTTCGAGTCGTTTCAACCCATTGCTTTCGTCCATCATCATGCTCGGACTTCTTCCGGTAGCGGTGCAGTTTGAGAATCGATTCGTATCAGGGCATGCCTTCAGGCATGCCGTACCTCGCTCAAAAGAAAGAATCCGCTTTTAGCCGCTCCGACTGTCACAGCAAGCCCAGCGGCTAAGCCGCAGGATGTGGTTCCGAGAAACGGCATCGCTAAAGCGATGCCCTGATACGAAGGCGTTGTCCTGATGCGAATCGTTGTCCAAAACTGCGACACTCTGCTCTCTACCGACTGATCTCTCTACTGACTTATCTATTGATGAGACTGCTCGTCGATGAAAACAATCTCCGAACTGTTTGGTAAAGCGAGAGAGACCTTCAGGCCGTGTTGCAGGAGATCTGAGCCGGTCACGGTTCGATCCTTTCCGCTGTGATCGTGAAATATGATCGAGTACCGCGCGGAGCTTTGAAGTCCCTGCAAAACGAATGCATGGGAGTTTTCATTCTCGGTGCTTCCTCGGAACGCATACACGACGCCTTTCTTCTGCTGCGGATCCCAGTACTCAACCCCATCCCAATGAACTCCATCCGGTCTGGGAGAAACATGATAAAGATTCGCATCTCGGATGAATCCACGAAGCTGCTTCTTATAAAGATCGATTTCTCCTTTGGCGGCCGCATGCTGTTCGGGCGACCACGCGTTCGTGTCCAGCATGATCGTGAGCCATCCCATCATTCCGCTGCGCAGCATATAGCGAAAGTTTTCAATATGAGGAACCGGCCATTTCTCGACATAGCTTTCCAGCATGGCCGCGGGGAGTACATGACTGGTATCGAAGAATGCGCGACGGTTCGAAAGTGGATCGTAAGTATCGGTGATGGAGAAATAATCTCCGTGGGCCGCCGAACCGAAATCAACCATGCGTCCGCCGTCGTCGCAGATCTCAAACAGCAGGCCAGGATGTTTCTGGCGCATTTTGGAGTAGATATCGTAGTACGCCCGCACCGCGTGATAGCTCACATCGGTCGAGTTTGTGCTGTCTACGAAATACGAGCCCCAGGTTTTATAAATGCACTTGTTCAGAGGATCCGGCGCGGCGTGAGGATGATCGCTGCGATCGCATCCGTGCGCTACGACGTATCCATCATGCTCGATCATATCGAGGTGATAGTCGGTGATGATTCGGTCCACTTCTTTTTCAGCCCACTGCTTGGCGTCTGGTTGGCCGATATCAATGGTCTGTCCTTTGAATGGCTCGGGCTTCCAATCAGAGGGGATATCGGTGACCATCCAATCGCGAACTTTGGGATCGCGGGCGTTCAGCGCACCCGGTTCGGTGGACAAGCCCGCCTGGGTCCAGTCCACCCAGATGCCGAATTTGAGGCCGTGTTTGTGGGCATCGTCGGCAATGACCGCAATACCATGCGGAAATTTCTGCGGATGCGGATACCAGTCCCCGACTCCACGGAACCACCCGGCATCAATATGAAACATGTCTACGCCGAGTTCGGCGGAATCGCGAATCATGCGCTGAGCGATTTCCTCGTTCACATCCATGCCACCGCCCCAACTGTTGTTCACTACGAGGGGATAGTTCGGATTTTTCCAGGTCTCAGGATTTCCTAGGACCGAACTTACCCACGGACGGAGCACGTTCCCAGCGCCATCGGCGCCACCGTGAAATCCGCCGAAAAACACGGTAGGCGATTCGAATGATTCTCCCGGCGCAAGGCGCGTGCGAAACGGTTCAGGATCAGGATTCAGTCCGAGAACTGCACTTAAGGAATCTTTTTCTCTCGACAACGTGATGCGCGTCCGGCCGCTGAACTCGATGCCGGCATACCAGCCGCTGTGGGCTGTATCATTTCTTTCCACGAGCGTCCAGGGAATGATTTCGCGAGGCAGGTACTCGAAAATATCTCCATAGGTGCTGGACGTGCCGGTCCAGCGAAATCCATCGAAAACCGGCACAACATGCGTGCCCTCTTTTGAGGGAGTGTTTGCGCCTTTTTCGACGAAGACCTGCTGGAGCGGGGTTTCAGCAGCGACTTGCCAGCGAAAGGAGAGACTGTCCTGCATCGGCATCCAGATTTCCCGGTTATCGAGGTTCTCGATGCGGATCTGATGCTCGATCGGACCGTAGTTCTGGGGCATGCGCCATTCCCAACTCAGGCGTAGATGAGGGACAGCGGAGTCGTACACGAAAACGACGCGTCTATCGCTAGTTTGGCTGGCTTGGGAATTGAAACTCCATTTGCACGGTATCTGTTTTCCCTCGATCTCGACGAAGGAAATTAATGTCTCCGATTCCAGGTTGCTCCACTTCGGCTGTCCCGGAAAACTAAATGCAGTCAAGCGTGGTGCATCGGGGGAAGCCTCAAGAAATAGGTCGGTATCCGAAGTTCGCAGTTCCGCTTTTTGTTGTGCAAAGGCGGAGCCGACGAGAACCAGGCTGAGGAACACAAGCCCAGAGCGAATTGACCTCGGCATCAAGAGAACTCCCGGAAGAATGACGGAGCGGGATCGTTGCCGATCCGGCTCCCCCGCCAACTTAGAAAAAGAGACGAGCGCCGATCTGCATGATGCGCTGGCCAGTCTTACCTAAGATACCGCCAAACGTAGGGTCCGTAGGATTGTTATCGATTTTATTGAAATTGGAGTGGTTGAAGACGTTCTGAGCTTCCAGACGGATCTCAAAGTAAGTTGCGCCCTCGTTAGCGATGGGAAACTTCTTTAACAGAGTGGCATCGGTGAAGAAAGCTCCCGGATTCCGCACGTTGGGGAAGATGAAGGGCGAGTTCGCCAGCGTGAAGTCCGGCGTTGTAAGGAATGCGGCGGAGTTCAGCACCCTGGTGGGACTGCCATTAAAGAACTCACCGCTGTTCGGGTCGACAAGTGCGCCGCCGTAGTTGCTGGAGGTCTTGACCTTGGCGCCCGGCGCGAGGGAGTAACGGATCGCAGCGCCTGGCGCTGTAAGACCGCCGGGAATTTCTGGCACAAGGACCGGCGTTCCTTTCGGGTTCCAGGTGCTTACACCGGCAATGTTCCATCCGCCAATGACCTGGTTCAGGACCTTGTATGCAAGGGTGTCGCTCCGGCTCACGAACTGGCGGCCGCGCCCAAAAGGCAATTCGTAGGAATAATTGAGCAGCAGCGTTTGCGGCATTTCGTATCCCGCGACGCCGTACGCTTCCATGATGTTGTGCGGGTCCTGCAGATAGCCGCTTCCTGCTGGACCGCCATGCTGAATATCTTTACCCCAACTGTTCGTCAAAGTTTTGCGAACGCTGTAGGAAGCCAACAGCGTCAGCCCGTGATAGCTGCGGCTTTGGATTTGCAGGTTCAAGAAGTTCGCAAACGAGCGGCCCCAGGTCGCCTGCCCGGGAGTCGTGTTGGCGTACTGCGGAGACAGTCCGAGCACTTGCCCGAGCGGCAAGGTCGGTTGGCTGGAAAAAGTTTGTGAGAGGCCGAAGAACGGATTGGGCACCTGGACCGAGAATACGTTCGATCCGGGATTGCTGGCCTCATACTGCGTTCCAAGCTGATAGTACTGGAGCGGGACGTTATTCTGGCTCCATCCCCACAGAGGCATCAGCAGATGAATTCCGCGTATGCCGGTGTAGTCCGCGGTCGCGGTCCAATTCCTTCCCACTTGCCGCTGGACGCTGACATCCCAAACGTAATCCGTAGGCGACTTGAAATTATTAAGCGTCGCGGCGCCACCCTGCGTGGGATTGGCCGCTTGCCCGAATGTGATGTTCGCATACTGAGCGTTGGTCGTGATGGGAAGGTAGTACCCCAGGTTCGATCCCGCAGACTGCAGCGGGAATGTTCCCAACCCATGGTCTGGGCCAAGTTCGCTGATCCAATGCTGTCCATCGAGGGATGAAATCTGGTTCATTGTGATCGTGTTGTAGTAGAAGCTGAACCAGTCGGTGGACAGCCCGCTCATGCCTTCGTCAACAATGCCCGCGCTGGCATGTACGACCGTCTTATCGTCGATTGCATACGCAATGCCAAGGCGCGGTTGAAGGTTCGTCCACGTCGTATGGTAGAGAGTCTTGTCGGGATATTCCGGACTGTTGAGCAGCACGACCTGGCCCGTAGTTCCCTGCGTCAGCCATCCCGGCTGCGCCAGTGACGACAAACCCGGCACTGCTGAAGTGACCTGCCCCCAATTCCAGCTTGGAATTGGATCCAGCACGTTCTTTTTGTCGATGAGATAGGTGAGCGGAGAAGAAACTCCAAAATCACGCGGTCTGCGCCCGCCGTCGTGGTCCCAACGCAAGCCCATCTGCACCGTCAGCTTCTGATTGACCTTCCAATCGTCCATGGCATATCCGGCTTCGTTGAAGCCGTAAGGTGTGATCTGCCAGTTGCCCCATTGGAAAACATGCGATGATCCCATCATCAACTCGGCCAGCGGAAAGCCAGTTGTGGCATCGCTGGAGTTCTGCCAATTCTGCTGAGAGCCGCCGCCGTTGTTGACCCAGGCTACGCCCGTGTGGTCTCCCCCGATCTCGCTGAAGCGGTAAAAGTATTGTTCGTATCCGACTTTGAATGTGTGCCGCCCCAGCACTTTCGTAAATGAAACCGTGCCATTGGTTGTTTGATTGATGAAGGTATCGAATTCAGATCCGCCCACGTTCGAGAACGCCTGAGAACCAACTGCTCCGACTGCCCCGATGTTTAATACCGGCGGGATTTGCGAGGTGGAGCGCGATGGATTATTTACGACAAGAGGATCGAATCCCCAGGTCGTCGTGTCGATGCTGGGATCAGCGTCGGAACCATCTCCTGAGACGCCGTCGCTGTAAAGCTTGGCCACGCCGAACCCCAAATGCACATCGAGAATCGAGGTCGGCGAGACTACCCAGTTGTACTGAAGACTGCCGGTAACGTCGTGGTCGTATGTGAAAGATCGCGCTGCGTGCAACCAGGGCGCCGGAATGCTGTTGGTCATGTGGGTCCGGCTGATGCTCAGGTTGAATCGCTGATTGTTCGAGAGATTTTCATCCAATCTCAGAAAAAATCGGTCGGTGGGACGGGTGATCGCGATGGTGTCGAGCCGGTCGTTGCTGTATCCGTCGTTGCTGTTCGCCACGTGATTGGGCGCCGGATACAACGACATGTAGTGAGCAAAGAGCGTGCTCTGGAGCGAGAGGCCCTGACTGGCGGCTGGACAGGTGCCGCCGCTGATGTCGGCCTGCGAGCAGATCTTCGATCCGGAAAGCCCGTTGGCGCCTACCGGGGCGCCCGGCACCGATCCATATTGCATGCGATTGCCGCTGGAATCCAGATGATACGGATCGAAGATCGCCGCGTAAATAGGCTGGTCGTTCTGATAATCGATAATCGTCTGCGAAAAGTCACCCTGCTGCTGGAGCAGAGTTGGCACCGTTGTCTGCGCTACCGCTCCGGTGTTGTAACGCTCACCCTCCCATCCGAAAAAGAAGAACGTTTTCCCCGAACCATCAAAAACGTGGGGGATCTTGACGGGGCCGCCGACTGAAACTCCGTAATTGTTTTGATGAAACGCCTGGCGGGGCGCGCCCACGTCATTGTTGGCCCAGCCGTTGCTGTTGAGGATCTGGTTGCGGAAATATTCAAACAAGCGGCCATGGAACTGGTTCGTGCCGCTCTTGGTGTTCATAGTGATGACGCCGCCAGAATAGCGGCCGTGGTCCGCAGTGAGCACGCCGCTCTCAACACGAAACTCTCCAATACTGTCCGGTGTAGGGATGGCGCGGTTAACGGCGTTGAACTCGGAGTCCTGGAGCTGGTTGCCGTCGACCGAGATGCTGGTTCCGTTGACCTGGCCTCCCGCGACGGCATAGGAGTTGCCGTTGTTGGCGATCAGGTAAGTCGCGTTCCCCAGAGTGGCGATATTGTCGCTGAGCGGTCCTTTCCCCTGGACCTGCGGGATCACCTGCGTGAGATCGAGAGAGTTGCGGTTCAATTGCGGCAACTCCGTAATCATCTTGTTATCGAGGACCGTGGATTGGCTGGATTGATCAGTCTGCAGGAGGGGAGTCGATTCCGTGACCGTGATAACTTCCTTCGAAGTGGCCGGCTTGAGCGTGAAATCGAGAGAGAGATGATCTCCGGTGCGAACCGTCAGCTCATTGCGCTCGACCGTCGCGAAACCCTCTTTCACCAGCGAAACTTTGTAGGGGCCCGGGACGAGCTGCGGCACCACATACACACCCGACCCATTGGTAGTGGAAGTGTAGGCGACTCCGGTTGCGATGTTGGTGGCGTTAATCCGCACGCCTTCAACAGCCGCTCCAGTGGAATCGGTCACAAGACCGGTGAGTTGTCCGTTCGAAGATTGCGCCCAACCACTTTGTGTGGCGCACAGAAAACTCAAAAGAGCCAAGAGACATACTAGTACTCTCGTCCTGGAGGTACACTTGTTGTTCTTTGCTCGTTGCATCGCCCATCCTCCGTCAGCCGATTTTTTCCGCAATGAAAATCAGGCACACTGATGCGTGGCGGCATCAAGTTTCGGGCAGGTTGGCAGGAACATCTATGCGGACGGGTGTTTTTTCTATCGTTTAAGCAACAGGGAAGAAAAACGTTTACGAACTGGATCGCATGGAAATCCTGCCCAGAAATTTACTCGTAGCGCAGCGCGACCACGGGATCGACCCGAGAGGCACGCCGGGCCGGGAGGTAGCAAGCGACAAGGGCCACAGCGGACAAGATCAAAGCCACAGAGACAAACGTCAGTGGATCGCTGGAACTTACCCGGAAGAGCATACTCGCGATCGGTCGTGAGAATCCGAGCGAGGCGAAGAGGCCAACAATCACGCCGAGGACCACCATCTTCCCTGCTTGACTCACAACCATCAGTACGACGCTTTTTCGCTTAGCTCCCAAGGCCATGCGAATGCCTATCTCTTGCGTGCGTTGTCCTACGACGTGTGAAAGCACTCCGTAGACTCCGATTGTCGCCAGCAGCAGAGCCAGCATTGCAAACGCTGCCAGCAAGAGCATTGTGAACCGCCGTGCGGCAAGCGAGCCCGAAATGATCTCTTCCATCGGCAAGAAATCGTAGGCAACCTACTGATCGTTCATTTTCCCGACGGTGTGACGAATTGCACTGGTAACCCCGCTGTTGAGAGCTTGCGTGCGAACGACGAAACCAGTGGATTTCGCCATCGCCGACTGAACTTGTCTGGAATTTGGTCTATGGATGTATATAACTGAATTCCAGCTGACTCTTCGTTCTCGTCGAGTCCACGTTGATTCACGTGGCCAACGACTCCTACTATCTCGAATAGATCATCAAGGCCAGACAGATGAACGTGTTCGCCAATCGGATTCCGGTTGAGAAAATACTGGCGCTCGAATCGCTCATCAATCACGGCCACGAAGCGCGAATGTATGTTGTCCTGCGGAGTGAAGAAACGCCGCCGCAGCAGCGGAATACCCATTGCTTTCAAATAGTCGGGTCCGACAAGATAGTTCAGGGCATTTGGCATTTCGGTTTCTGTGCTGGCCGGGCGTGGCCCTCAATCCAGAATCCCACTTCATTGGCGCCTGACGTGGGAAGAAAGCCGGCGGTTCGCGATACTGCCGTGACGCCTGGAATGCCCGCAACCGCATCCGTAAGCTGATTCAAATAAGCACGCGCTTGATCAGGCTGTTCCCTCCCTGTAGAACCCGGCAGCGCCGATGGGAACGTAGACATCGCCAAGGCGGAAATTCGTCGATTCGCAGCAAAAATAGAAGTTCTCGGGAACAACTCCGATGACGGTGTATCCTTCGCCATCGAGCGTCACCGTTTTGCCCCGGGACGTCCTGCGAGGCCCCGAAGTTGCGCCTCCAAAATGATGCGCTCAACATCACAACGGGTGCCGCGCCTCGCCTGTCCTCGTCTTCCGAAAAGCTGCGCCCGATCAAGGGCGTTACTCCCAACGGTGGAAAGAAACTCGCGAATACCTGCGTAGCCTTCACACGCTGCGCCTCGCCCGAGCCCGTCAAATTGAAGTCGCTTTGCCGGTACGCTGCCAAGGCTTGGAACGTGTGGTTCATCCGGATCCAGTCGCGGAAATTCGGGTAGGTTGCGAATTGGGGAAACGGCGGCAATTTTTCAGCCAGCGAGACGAGTTGGTCGGGATGGGGGTACGGCAAAGGATTGAGTAATACCCCGTTTACCACCGAAAAAAGTGCAGTGTTTGCTCCGATTCCCAGCGCAAGCGTCAGCACCGCCACCGCCGCGAACCCAGGATTCTTGTGCAACTGGCGCAACGCATAGCGAAGATCTTGAGCTATTGTTCCCATTCGAGTTCGTCCTCCTGCTCTCGCAGCAGCGCCATCGTGTGCAGGGTAAGTACCCGCGCGAAACGATCACCGATTATCCTTCCCACAGCAACCCCGTTACCAATCAGTGCAAAGCATAACTACTTGATGGCAAAGGCCAAGAGTTTGGCCGCAGCCGAATCGGGAGTGGCGAAGATGTCCGCCGGTGGCCTTGGATGTCCGGAAGCGAACGTCAACAACGGTCGGTCTGTTGTATTTGTGAGGCCGCCTCTAGCGCTTTTTCTGTTTTTGAGAAGGCGGTTCCTTGAGCGAGAGCCGTTGATCACAAGCCACAAATTTGAGTTCCTGAACTGTGCCCGACGGCCAATGTATTTCGAGAGAAACCTTGCGTTCTTCTCCCAGTCCGAAGTGCAACCGCGAGTCGCTGCTACAGGCGTAGCCCACGCTGGTTGAAACGGACAAGACCTGACTTGCTTGCTGGCCGCGGCAAATCACTTTCGCTCCCAAGGCCGACCGGTTGCTTCGAGTTCCTTCCAATTTGACTTGCAGCCAGTGCTGCATCGGACTGCGATTCATCCATAATTCGATCGGACCATTGATGGAAGTGACTGCTACATCGATGCGTCCGTCGTTGTCGAAATCGGCGAAAACGGCACCGCGATGAACTCGGGGGACTGCAAAATCCGGACCAGCGCCAGCGGAGGCGTCCAGAAACTTGCCTCCAACATTGCGAAGCACGCGGTTGGGTTGAGATTCATTGGTATCCAGGCCGCCGCATGCCAGGAAGATGTCCGGGCGACCGTCGTTATCGAAATCTGCGAAGCCACAACTCCATCCGCTCCATGCCCGGCTCAGGCTAAGAAGGCCGCTGCTGGCGCTCGCGTCTTCAAACCCTCCTTTGCCGTTATTGCGAAATAACTCAAAGGTCTCGCCACGCAGGCCCGTCATCAGGATGTCCGGCAAGCCGTCACCATCGAAATCGCGAAAGTCGCTTCCCATCCCGGAGATCTGCCTGCCGTCGCCGTTAAAGGCGACCTCAGCTTCCATCCCAACTTCCTTCAGTTTGCCTCCCCTGAGATTGTGGATCAGCAGATTACGGTCATTGTCGTTAGCGATGAAGATATCGGGATATCCGTCGCCATCGTAGTCTGCGATGGAAATGCCCATTCCCTTGCCAAACAGTTTTCCGATGCCGGCGTTCTGGGAAACTTCGGTGAACGTGCCATTGCCGTTGTTGTGATAGAGCAGCATCCGTTCGGCGCGGTATTTGTCCGGATGACAGTAGGTGCGGTCAGACTCGTTGAGTCCTCCGCAAACAGGATCGTCGCCCGGCGCCCAGTCGCAATAGTTGGAGACGATCAGGTCGAGAAGGCCATCGTTGTCATAGTCAATCCATGCGGCGGCGACGGACCACAATTCGTGGCCACCAGGATTTGCGCCACTGACGCCAGCCGCTTCAGTTATATCTGTGAAAGTACCGTCACCGTTATTGCGATATAGCGTGTTGCCGTGAACTCCTACGACATACAGGTCTTCGAATCCGTCGTTGTTGAAATCGCCCACCGCGACGCCCATTTCATAGCCGCGGCCTTGCACGCCGGCTTTCTGGGTGACATCGGTGAATGTGCCATCCCGATTGTTGCGATAGAGACGGTTGAAAAACCTGGGGTCGGTCTTCTGCAACGATGGCAAGGACGCGCCGTTCACGCAATACAGATCAGGCCAGCCGTCGGCGTCAAAATCAATAACTCCCAAACCGCCGAGAACAGTTTCCACCTGATACTTGCCGCCCTTGGCGTCGTTGCGTAAGACAAAATCGAGGCCATTCGCGGGAGCGGTATTTTCAAACCGAATTGGCCCGGCGGAAGGCGCAGCCAGCGTCCGGGGGACCGATAAAGCGAGGCCGACGCTCCCAAGAAGCCTGGCGAAGTCGCGCCGCGTCAGTTTTGGATTATTGCTGACCATCCATGTCCTGGTTCCGGTACGACTTCTGCTGGAAAGCGTCAGAAAGTTGGCTCGCCTTGGCGAACGCCATTTCCGCATCCGCGGTTCGCCCCATTTTCTTCAAGACTGTGCCGAGAAGATAGTGCAGCGTACCTTTTTCATCGGGATATCCTTGCTCAAGAACAGGAGCCAGATTTTCGCGCGCTTCATTCAGAGCTCCGGTCTGAGCGTAGGCTTTTCCCAGTTCGATTCTCCCAGTTACGTCGTTCGGATTTCGTTGTGCCAATTCTTTCAAGTAGGGCAAGGCGGTGGTGTAGTCGCGATCCTGGATCGCAATCCTGGCGAGAGTTCGCATCGCTCCCATTCGATGCGGATCGATTTTCAAAGCAGCTTCCGCCTTGGTTCGGGCTGCGTCGATTTTACCTGTGCCGAATTGCGCCTCCGCCAGGCGTTCGAGCAACGACGGATCGTGATCATCCAGGGCGATCGCCTGTTGATATTCATCCACTGCCAACTCCGGCTTGGCCTGAAGCCGCAAGAAAATGTCTCCGCGCATAGCATGCACGGAGGCTTCATTCTCGCTCGACTGCCGCACCTGTTGCGCGACGCGACCGGCTTGATGTGAGTAGCACCACGACAGTTGAAACATTTCGTAGAGATCCGACTGATTCCCAGCCACTCCCCGTTCGAGTGCCGCGATCGCTCGCTGGCAATCGTCCAGCTGCGCGAAAGCAATACCGCGCTGGAGCCACTGTTTCGCAGATCCAGCAGCTGGGGCCGGCAGCTTGATGATTTCTTCCCATCTTTGTTCGCGAAATAATTCCGTCGGGGATGCCGGGGGATCCTTGACGGAGTCAATCTTGCAAGGCTCCTGACCATCTCGCAGGCATCGAACAAAAGTTGCCGCCGCCCCAGATGTGGCGCTAGCAGAGGGCTGCATTTCCTTGGGCCACTTCAGCGCTTCCCGGGAAAGAGTTGTGGGCGAGCGCTCCGCAACCGCGTTGAGACGGTCATTTACGTGCTTCCATTCATTTGCGTGTGCGGCCAATTGAGCGTCTACGATCGAGGCAGTAAGATCGTTCGGATTCGCTTCGAGAGCACGGCGGCATTGTTCCGTCGCGCTGGCCCAATCGCCCGACTGCACCGACGACTCAGCAAGTTCGGACCAGATGCCGGGCGAATTTGGATCGAGATCGGCGGCCCGCTGGAGAAGCGACCTGCGGCCAGAGTCTTTCCAATCGACAGCGCGTGCCCGCAGGCGGTATTCCTGGGCCAGTCCGCGAGAGGATCCTCGTAGCATAGTGGAAATGTCGGCAAAACGTGCAAGCGCAAAATCTACGAAGGCGACCGAAGATTCCGCGGAGGAAGGGGCCACATCCAGGGCTTTCATGTAGGAGGAAGCCGCCTCTGCAAATGAAGCCTGGCGTGCGTACGCTTCCCCTAGATATGAAAATGGATACTCTTCCTTCGGTCGCAATCGTGAAGCTTTTTTCAGGTAAGGGACGGCTGATTTCGCGTCGCCGGTGCGAAGCGAATCGATGCCCAGCAACAAGTTGACGAAGTAGTCGCCCGGCTGGATCGTATAGGCGCGGTGAAGCAGGGGAAGCGCCGCGGAGAAATTGCCTTGCTGATGAAGATCGAAGGCTTTCTTCACCAAGGATTGGAACTGATCTTCGCTGGCGCCGTGAACAAAAGTCGCCGTCAATGAGCACAATACGATGAATCGGAACCGGGCTTCCCAAAGCTGTTGCAGCATCGTCACAGGCCTCAAAACGCGACGCTATCAGGATACCCACAAACCAAAGAAATAGCGCGAAGGCGGCCTGAATCTGTGAAGGAATATCCGATAAACGGTCGGCGAGAAGGCAGGGATCAGGTAGTCTTGCGTCCTGCTATGGACGCCACTCTGTGCAACCTAGTCCGGCTATGCGTTCTGTTCGCCGCGTCCCTGCCTGCCTTCGCACAAAAGATTCTACCGCCTCTGGTAGATGGCACGGTCGTCCAGGCAAGGGGTACGTATCGCCACGATGGGCCGCTCTATATTCAGGGTAAGGTCAAGCTCAGCGGAATTGACCTGGATCTGCGCGGGCCTATGACTGTGGCCGCCGGGGCCGACCTGGAACTGGATCACGTCAATCTCGAGGTGTCGGATCCGACCCATTCCGCGAACGGCGCCAGCGGATTGCATTGCGAAGGACCAGCGAAAATCACGATCCGCAATTCGAAGATGACAGAAAGAGGTAGCGCACATCCGATGTGGCGTCTACAGGGCCAACTGAATGTCGACGATTTCCAGACGCAGAACTCGGAATTTCACCTCGATCACGTCAAGGCGAATCTCACGAATTTTTCCATCTTCGAACTGGAGATATCGCACTCCAGCGAGGTCGTTGGCAAACATCTCAGGCTCGTATTTCTGTCTACGCACACAGGGGACCACGAAAAACTCGAATTCTCGGATATCCCCGCGAAGCAGCCATTTTCGAGAACCATGCGCATGGGTTCAGAGGCCCAGGCAGACCTTACCGATGTCGAGGCGGAGCTTTTCCTGGTGTATGTACATGGTCGAAGCGATGTAACTCTGAACCGCATCGAGCGCGCCCAACTTGCAATGTTCCCCACATGCCACGGTACGCTGACTCTGCCGCATGGGCGCGTTGGTTCGACGGCGTCTCCCGTGATCATTCCAGATCCCAACGTTTCAGATTGCCAGTTCCGCTTCCGCCTTGCGGATGTCAATGCAGACACGTGGGACGTTTACGCTGGCACCGATGCCGACCTGACCTTCACCGACAGCGTCATTGACGAACTCAATGCCGATGGCCATGCGAAAGTCCTGGTGCGCGATTCCGAGGTCTATGCTGACTGGCTGTCGCTCGGCGGTGACGCTAAGGTGAAGGTCGAGAATTCCACTGTGGGAGCGCAGCGATTGGCGGCAGAGCGTCCGGATCTTGCGACCAGCCAGGTACGGCTTTCCGGGAATGCCGAAGCTGCTTTTGACCGAGTCAAGTTCGATTGTGGAGTTGTTGCCGGCGGAAGTTCCAACCTTCGGATCACCGACTCGGTCGCGCCGCCGACATATCTTCGTCAAGCGGATAAAGCGGTCGTGAACATCAAGCCATCGCTTCCGATTGAGCATTTCGAGAGGACCGCCGATAAATGAACGCGCGCGTGAGCACGGAGTGGTCCTACCGGGGATTGAGCACGGTAGTGCTTGAAAATAACAAGCTTCGAATCGTCGTTTTGCCAGAGGCTGGCGGCAAGATCTGGCAAATCACGTACAAACCTCTGGATACGGACCTGCTGTGGAACAATCCTCGCGTCGCACTCGCGAAATTGCCAATTGGATCGCGCTATGACGATGTCTGGAGCGGAGGATGGGACGAGCTTTTTCCGAATGATGAAGTGGCCGTGATCGAGGGAGAAAGCTATCCGGACCATGGCGAGTTGTGGACGGGGCAATGGACAGCGGAGCCGTTTTCACAATCCGACCGGGCGGGCGTACGCCTGCGTTATGTCACTCCCATCAGCTCAATTGAAGTTGAGAAAACAATATCGCTGCGATGCGGCGATGCCCGCGTCGAGTTCGAGCATCGTTTTACAAACCGGGGTCAAACGGATTTTCCGTTTCTCTGGAAGCTGCATCCCGCAATGGCGGTTTCTCCGCAGAGCCGCCTGGACTTTCCGTCGATGAGGGTTCGGCTTGAACCTGCATTTCCGGGCACGCTGTCGGAGGCCAATGGACTCGCAGACTGGCCGATCGTCAAAATGCCGAGTGGCGATGTCGACCTGCGCTGCATAACTCCTGAGTCGGCCCGCCAGTTGTACTTTTTCTATGGTACCGAGATGAAAGGAAACTGGTGCGCGCTCACCGACACGGCCAGGAAATTATCCTGTGCGCTTCAGTTTGATCCGATGATTTTTCCATGCTGCTGGCTGTTCGCCACGTATGGCGGATGGAGAAACTATAACGTGGCCGTGCTCGAGCCATGCACGGGCTATCCACTGAACTTCGAGGCCATGAAAACAGCGGGGCACCATAAGACGTTGCGGCCCGGAGAGTCGCTGCAAACCGAGGTTCGATTTCTGGTTCAGGAAGGATTGCGCAGCGTGGGATCGATTGAGGCTTCGGGAAATATGCGCGAAGGGCAATCGTAAGGGAAAGCCCTACGCTTTAGCGTCCGCTTTCGGCTCCAGTGAAAGCAAAATCGCAGCGGCGATCGCCACGCCCACCCCCACCCACTGCGCCACCGTAAGACGTTCGTGCAATACAGTGAAAGCGAAGGCCACCGTCACGAGCGGATACAACGAGATCAACGAAATTACGACGGAAGCTTTCCCTCCCGATTCCAACGCTGTAAAGCTTGTCAGAGCGCCTAACCCGTTTAGCGTTCCTCCCGCGACTGCCGCCCAGAAAATAAGCGGCCGGACGTGCCAGTGAATGGGAACAAGCAACGCCAGAGTCGCGGAAATCGCAATCATCGCATAGGCAAACCAGACGAACGAAAGTTCGCTGGAGATCTTGTTGGTAGCCAGTTTCTGGGTGACTCCCGTGATACCCCAGAACACGAGGGCAATAGCAGCGAACCACATCCATCCGGGAATAATGAAGTGCATAGTTTTCCTACATGCTCAACAGATAGATCGCGACCAGTGCGAGAGCAAGGCCTATCTTCTGGGTGGTTCCCACTTTCTCGCGCAGGAATGTCACCGCCAGAATCACCGTGACCAGCGGGAACAGCGCGGTGACGGGAGAAACGATCGAGGCCTTGCCTCCCATCCAGAGGGCGCGAAAGAAGGCGATGTTCCCAGTTCCGCCGAGAATTCCAGTCAGGAAAGCCCACGCGATGCCCGTACGACGGCCTGATCCTCCACCGGCATTTCGCGGCGAGCGCCAGACAATTGCGATGAGCGGCAGCAGTCCAAATGTGAAGAAGATCTGGTTGGTATTGGCGTCAACGCCCTCGGACGCGACCTTGGATACCGCTCCCCACGCACCCCATACCAGGATCGTCAGCAGAGAAAATGCAAGCCAGCGTGGCATTCCCAGGATTGTGGGCATGGCTGCTCGCGATGTGATGGCGGTGTCAGGCATCGCTTACGAGTTGGCTACTTCCATGATCATCTTAAGGGCCACCCCCGGATTGTTGCTCATACGCTCCATTGCCTCCTGGCCGCGTTCGAGGGGCAGACTCACCGTCCATGGGGTCAGGTTGATTTGGCCTTGAATGAGCAGATCGAGGGCGCGGCGGAAATCCACCGGGGTATATGCGAACGACATCAGCACACGGTGCTCTTTGCGAATGCTGGTGACAAAGTTCACCTCGCTGCGCTGCGCTCCCATGCCAAGCAGAACCACCTGCCCTCCAGGGCGACACAGGTCGAAAGCCATCTGCCGGGCTGGAGCACTTCCGCTGGCATCAAGCACTACGTCAAACCCACACCCGGCAATCCGTAGAGCTTCCGTAGGCCCTTCAGGAGTGCTCACGTTGACGAGAGCGGAGGCACCGAGCGTCTTCATGGTCGCCAGACGCTGCTCGTTCACATCGACAGCCAGCGGTTCGCGCGCGCCGATGCGCACCGCGGCCTGCAAGGCGAGAGCCCCCATCGTGCCTGCTCCGACAATGGCGAACCGGAAAAATGGCAGAGGAGCGACGATCCGAAACATATGAACAATATTGGCGAGTGGTTCGGTCAGAATCGCCTGCTCGACTGTAAGTGAATCGGGAACGCCATAAATCTGCGCGGAAGGAAGCGCGACGTATTCGGCGAAAGTGCCCGAAGTCATTCCCAGCCCGAGCAACTTCCAGGAGTCGCACAAATTCTGCGCGCCCGACATGCACGCGTCGCAGTGTCCACAACTCATGAGGGGGTTCGCGACCACGCGTTGTCCATTGGAGCGTCGCCCCACTAACTCATGTCCTAAAACCAGCGGCGGACGCCGCAAGGCGCTATGCCCCAGAAATCCCGAAATATCAGAACCGCATACTCCCGCCGCCTGAATCGCAATTTCTTCTTCCCCGGGCAAAATAGTGGGGCGCGGACGCTCTTCCATGTCGACGTGGCCCGGAGCGGTGTACACCAAAGCTCGCATGGATGTGGAGTATAAGACACTCCATTGGTCTGACACCTCTGTTTTTCCAGCAACTTATTCCAAAATTAAATCTGAAGGACGTCGCCCTCGCGCGCAACGATCTCGTAGAGCACGGGGTTTACGAAAAATCCGATAAAGAGGCGGGAGATGAGGCCGGCGACGATAACGATCGCGAATGGCTTCTGTGTGTCTGATCCGATACCTGTTGAGAGTGCCGCTGGAAGCAACCCGAGGCACGCGACCAGCGCGGTCATCATGATGGGACGGAGACGGAGGAGCGACGCTTCACGCGTGGCCTCACGGATGCCGAACCCTTCCAGGCGAAGCTTGTTGATATAAGAGACGAGAATCACGGCGGTTTCTACTGAAACTCCCAACAGAGCCAGCAATCCGAGCACGGAGGAAACACTGAACGAAGTGTGTGTGAGCTTTAGCGCGACCAGTGCTCCGACCGGTTCGGTCATGATAACGCCGAGTGCGATTGTGACCGGAAATTTGAAGTTACCGTAAAGCGCGAACAGGATCATGAAGATCAGTACTATCGCCAATGGTCCGATGAAATACATCTGCGAACGGGCCTCGAGAAACTGACTGTATTCTCCGCCCCAATTCATGAAGTAGCCTTGTGGCAGCTTAACAACTTTGTTGACGGCGTCCTGGCCATCGTGAACGGCTCGCTCCAGGTCTCGGCCTTCAATGCTGTATTGCACTCCGATGTAGCGGGAGTTGTTTTCGCGGTAGATGAACGATGCCCCGTTGCCCTGTTTAATGTCAGCAAGTTGGCTGAGCGGGATCTGCTGCCCGTCCGGAGTGCCAACCAGGAGATTCCCGATTTCATGGGCGCTGCTGCGGAATTGCGGCTGCATGCGGACGACTAGATCGAACAGCTTTTCGCCCTGGATGACCTGCGTGACGGCCTGTCCGCCAACGGCAGCTTCAATCACCGCTTCGACGTCGGCTACGTTGATCCCGTAGCGCGCGATCTTGTTGCGATCGGCTTCAATCAACAGGCTGGGTTGCCCGAGTTCGCGGACGACGGTGAGATCGGTGAAGCCAGGAACTTGCGCCAGCGTGTTCTTGACCTGAATCGCCTTGTCCTGAAGAATGTTCAGGTCTTCCCCGTAAATTTTTACCGCCAGAGAACTCTTCAGGCCAGTCAGAGCTTCGTCTACGGCGTCTTCCGCAGGTTGCGTGTAATTAAAAATGATTCCTGGAAATGCGCCGAGCTTTTTGTCGACCGATGCGATGAGTTCTTTTTTAGTGCTGACGCCGCCCTGCCACGCTTTGTCTTTGTAGGGTTTCAGGCCGACGTAAAACTCGCAGTTGAAGAAACCTGTGGGATCAGTGCCGTCGTCGGGGCGTCCGAGCTCGGAGCCGACGACCGTGACCTGCGGATAGGACATCAGGATGTCGCGAATCTGCGGGGCAATCTTGCTCGCCTCTTCAAAAGAGATCGTGTAGGGCATGGTCGCGCGTACCCACAACGCACCTTCGTCAAGGTGTGGCATGAATTCGCCGCCGATGAAGGGAACGAGTAGCAACGTCGCGCCGAAAATCAATGTTGCGATGATCAAAGTCGTTTTGGGACGGGCGAGGGACCAATCCAGCTGGACGGCGTACTTCTCTTTCATCCATTCAAAAATCTTGTTGGGCCTCTCCTTCACGCCGCCTTTGAACCAGTAGGAGGCCAGCACTGGAATCAGCGTAAGTGTGAGGATGAGCGCCCCGACCAGCGCGAACGACATGGTTTCGGCCATGGGATGGAAAAGTTTTCCAGCCGGACCCTTGAGTGCGTAAATCGGAAGATAGCCCGCGAGGATGACCGCGACCGAGTAGAAGATGGGCCGATCGACGTCTTTTGCGGCGGCGAGGATGACATCATTAAGCTTGTAGTCCTGTCCCTCGCGCAGGGCGAGTTCGCGATAGATGTTTTCGATCATCACGACGGTTCCATCGATGACGATGCCGAAATCAATCGCTCCAATCGAAAGCAAGTTCGCCGCGACATCATGCGCATGCAGCACGATGAACGCGAACAACAGCGAGAGCGGGATGGTGAGAGCAACGATGATGGCTGCGCGGATGCTGACCAGGAAAAAGATCAGCACGATCAGCACCAGCGCCATGCCGCGGAGCAGGTTGGCCTCGACCGTGTCGGTTGTCAGGTCTACGAGTTCGCTACGGTCGTAATAGGGATGGATCTTTACATCCGGCGGAAGAATCTGTTTGTTGAGTTCTTCGGTTTTGGCTTCGACGCCTTTCAGGACGTTCTGCGTCTGCTCACCGCGCAACATGAGAATGACGCCTTCGACGGCGTCATCATTTTTCTGGAAACCGAATTCGCCGAGGCGAGGCGCGTGTCCGATGGTGACGTCACCGATATCGCGAACGCGGACGGGAACGCCGTTGTTTGCGCCAACAACGATATTTTGAATGTCTTCCGTATTGCGGACGAGACCGATACCGCGCACGTAGTAGAACTGCCCGCCTTGGGAGTAGAATCCTCCGCCGGCGTTGGCGTTGTTCGCGGAGAGCGCCGCGGTGACTTGCGGGACGGTAAGGTGATATCCGTAAATGCGCGCAGGATCGAGTAATACCTGATACTGCATGGTCGTGCCGCCAAATCCGGAGTCATCAGCTACGCCATGTACCGAGCGGTAGGCGCGCTCGACCACCCAGTCTTCAAATGTTTTGAGCTCCTGGGGACTGCGATCGGGGCTTTCAAGGACATAGCGGTACACCAGGCCGCTCGGGCTGAAGAGCGGCGCGAGACTTGGGGCGACGCCCTGGGGAACGGCCGCCTGCGAGAGCCTTTCAAATACGACCTGGCGGGCGAAATAGTCGTTCGTGTCCTCCTCGAAAGTAAGGATGATGTCGGAGAGCCCATACAACGAAATGGAGCGCATCACCTCCATATGAGGTACACCGTTCATCTCGAGTTCAATCGGGAGCGAGACGAGACGTTCAACCTCTTCGGCGGCGTGTCCGGGCCACTGTGTGATGATTTCGACTTGGGGAGGCGAGAGGTCGGGATAGGCGTCGACCGGCATCCTCTGGAAAGAAAGGATGCCGGCAACTGTGATGAAAGCGGTCATCATCAGCACGACGAAACGCTGCCGCAGTGCCGCCTGGACGATTCGATGGATCATTTAGATAAGGGCCATTCAGATGCCGTGAACACTTTTCCTCTCCCGCGGACCTTTTGTGAAGCAAATCATTAGCGTTGCAAAGAATTCGCAAACTGCAGGAACAGGCTGCCATCGCCAATCACCTGGTCGCCGGATTTCAGGCCGCTGGTGACTTCCGTTTGCCCGTTCAGGCTCTCGCCTAATGTCACCGAGCGGCGACCGAACTGGTTCGAAGATGTCTCGGCATAAACGAATGGCTGGTTCTCGTTGTCGCGGAGAATCGCTGCATCGGGCAGCGCGATTGCATTCTTGATCGCTCCTGCGCTTACTGTAGCTACCACATACATGTCTTTCTTTAATTTTTCGCCAGGATTGGCCGTCTCGATGCGTGCTTGGAGCGTGCGCGTGTTCGGGTCGAGCGACGCCGCGACGTAAGCGATACGGCCGTGAAAAACTTCCGGGTACGTTTCGGTCTGGATCGTGACCGTGTCTCCTGTGTGAATGTAAGGCACGTCTTTCTGATACACATTCACCAACACCCAGACGCTGCTCGTGTCGGAGATCATGAAGCATTGCGTCGCCCCGGTTTGAAGCAATTGCCCGGCGGCGACATCCTGCTCGACAACTTCGCCGGCGATCGGAGACTTCACCGGAACTTCGAATGTGGGCGGGCTTTGTACGACCGCATCCGGGTCGGTGATACCCAGAACTTTCAGAGCCGCCTGTGCTGCGGCTAAATCACCGCCTGCCTGAATTTCAGCCGATTCGGCCTGTTCGAGCGTCTGCTCGGCAATGGCCTTGTGATCGTAGAGGTCCTTGGCGCGCGCATAGGCTTTTTCCGCGAGTGCGTATGCGTCTTTTGCCTTCAGATAATTTGTACGCGTCTGAGAGTAGTCGGGGCTGGAGGCGAAGAGCAGCGGGTCGCCCGCCTTCACGTGCTGTCCGGGAACGACGACGATCCGGGCTACCGGCCCACTGACTTGAGAAATGACGGGGATGGTCTTGAAGCCGTTGTAAGCGACTGCGCCTGTGAGGCGGAGAGATCGAGTTAGTGATGTCGGCTGAACTTTTACGATTTGCACGTGCGACATCTGTTCTTGGGGAATCGTGAAAAGTTCCGGGCTCGCGGCGTTCTTTGCGTAAGTCGAGGCCGACGGCCCTGAGCCTTCACAGCCGGTCAACATAAATGCGACCGCCGCGAGGGCCAACGGGCAGAGATACCTGCGTCTTGTGATGTTCCTGTTATTCATGGCAGGTTCCTTGTTCCTATCGCTTCTTTGAGTTGCTCGACCGCTGTCATGTAAGACGCCACAGCCTGGCGATAGGCCAATTGGGTTGCGCGATAGCTGCGTTCGGCATCCAGAAAATCGAGCAGGCTAGCCGCGCCGCGCTTGTAGGCGTATTCGCTGATATCGCGCGAATCTTTGGCCTGTTGAAGATATCCGGTGTTGTAAAGCTGCACAATTTCGTCGTTGCTCTTGACGGCTTCGTAGGCATTGCCCACGTCAGACATAACTGTCTCGTTCGCAGATTTTTCCTGCTCTTGCGCCTGGGTCAGCGCGTTCCTGGTGCGGGCAATTTCGCCCTGACCTCGATCGAAGATCGGCAAGGGAAAGCTGGCGAAGATCGAGGCGCTGTTTTCTCCGGCGACGTGGCTGAAATTGTATGTCCCAGTGACGTCTACCTTGGCGTTTGCCTTCGCCAGGCCGATCTGGCTTTCGGCAGCAGTGATGCCGAGCACGGCGGCGCGATAATCAGGCCGCTCTTTTAACGCCTTTGCCTGGAAGTCCTCCATGTTGCCCTTGATAGGCTGGTAGGCCAAGTCCCCTAGCACGTCGAAGTTTTCGGGGACAGTATCGTAGCCGAGAAATCCGCGAAGTCCTACTAGCGCCTGGATTTTGGCCAGGCGTGCGGATGAGACGTCCGTCTGAAACTGAAGCAATTGCAGCTTGATCTTCAGGAAATCGCCCTCGCCAATGAATCCGGCTTTGAATTGCGCCTCGCTGATGTTGACTTCTTCCTGGAAACCCTTCAGGTCCTCCTGCGCGAACTGGAGCGTGGATTCCGCCAGCAACACACTGATGAATTGCTGGCCGACATTGAAGGCAAGAGACCGTTCGGCGTCGCTGACTTGGGCTCGGGTGACAGCGGTTGTGTCTTTGGCGGCCTGCAGCCGGTGCTGGCGTTTCTTGCCACGCTCGAAGAGATAGCTCAGGCCGATGTCGAATTGCTGCGTCTCGTTGAGGTTTTCGCCGGAAAAGTCCTGCGGACTGAAGAACGGAACGAACTGCGAATCCGCGCCGAATGTTGGATTCGGCCGCAGGTTCGCGGTGACTTCCTGGGCTTCGTTTTGCTGAATCTGGGTTCGAGTTGCTTTAAGCGCGTGGTTATGTGCCAGCGCCAAATCGATGGCCTGGTCGAGACTGATGAGTGTATTGCTTTGACCCACCGCGGCCAGCGGAAGAAACAGCGCTGTCGCGGCGCATTTTAAAAAGAGCCGTGAACGCATAAGGTCAAATCAGATTATCCCATCCGGCCAAAGCCAAATGGTCGCCGATGCCGGACAAAAGCCCGCCAGCGGCCCTTTTTCGGGAGCCGCAACTTCCATCCCCAAGGCTTAGATTTTGACCCGGAGGGCCATTGTAAATCGTCATCGGCCCACGAAGACTAGCTACTTAGATGCGGGCTTGGTAGGCGCTCGGCCTGGGCGGCGATTATTTTTGTTGAGAAGAGGGAGGACGGGCACGCCTGAGGCGGGTTGGTTGGGGCGATGGCGGGAAGAATTCGCATTTTCGGATGCATCGACCGTGTATGGGGCGATACATGTTGCGGAAAACATACAACCTATTAGGTCTAATAGCGTGAAATCCCCTTAAGAAACGATGCATTAGGGTTTGGTCAGCACCTTGCTTCGCAATTTTCCGGACCGGATTGGCGATTTACAGTCACTGTTCTGGCCAGGGGAGTTATGAAGCGGATTTCGATCGTATCCGTGCGCGCGGCCATGGCTGGCGGTCTGGCTGTTGCGCTCCTGTTCGGGGGCGCAGTCGTATGGCGGGCGAAGCGGGCAATCCGCACCGCGGCGGAGGAAGTTCGCGCCGGACATGAATTCCGATTTGTGGTCCAGCCGTTGGCGCCCGTGGCGAATCCCGGGTTCGAGACAGTCAGCGCTCCTCTGGTATTTCTGGAGGCCGCCCGTTTTCAAAACCATTTCTATTTAGCGGGACCTGCGGGATTGATGGAATACGATCCTTCCGGATCGCTGGTCCAGCAATATCCCGTCGGCAGCAAGTTGCCCGGATCGCCCCTGATCGCGCTGGCTCCGGCAGTTTTGGCCGACTCAAAACAACCGGAACTGATCATCGCCACCTCTGATGCCGGCCTTCTGGCATTTAATGGCAGCGGATTTCGTCAGATTTTGCCCGAAAGCCCGGACGCTCGGGCCCTTACCGCGATCTTGCCGGTACCCTCCGGCCATCTTCTCCTTGGTACCAGGAAACGTGGCGTTCTGGTCTATGACGGAAAGCGAATCACGGTTCTGCACCCAATGCTGGATGCCGCATATGTGACTGCGCTGGCGGGCGACGAGTCGGATTTGTGGGTGGGCACGCTCAACCGGGGAGTCCTCCACTTTCACGCCGGCGAGACGGAGAGTTTCAGCGAGGCCCAAGGACTGCCCGACCCGCAGGTACTGTCGCTGGCGATATCAGGAACGATGACTTATGTGGGCACGGCAACCGGGGTGGCCGTGTTTGATAGCGGTCGGTTCTCGCGTGTGCTGGCTCCGGGAACCCTGGCAACGGCACTGCTCGCTACGCGCTCCACTCTGTATATCGGATCGGAGGATCAGGGAGTCATTCCCGTTTCTCTCCAAGGTGGGCGGCCGAATTCCTCCCTGGAACAGGCAACCGACTTAGGCGAGGTTCACCAACTGTTTTCATCCGAGGACGCGGTCTACGCTGTCGCTCGTAACGGGCTTTACCGGATGCGCTCGCGAAGTTTCGGATGGGAAAGTGTGTTGCGACCTGGTGCTGGACTGCTGACTGATCGCAATATCTCCGCTCTCGCAGTGGACAAGAGTGGCCAACTTTGGGTCGGGTACTTCGATCGAGGGCTCGATCTGCTCGCTTCCGACGGAGGCCGCACGCGGCACGTAGAAGATGAGCACGTCTTTTGCGTCAATCGAATCCTTACGGAATTGAAGACAGCGACGGTCGATGTCGCGACCGCGAACGGGTTGGTGCGTTTCAACGAATTGGGCAATGTGCAGCAGATTCTGACACGCGCTGACGGGCTGATCGCGGATCATGTTACCGACGTCGCCGATTACCGGGGCGGTTTGGCGCTTGCGACTCCGGCGGGCCTGACGTTTCTTGATGCCAGCGGTGCGCGCAGCATGTACGCCTTTCACGGGCTTGTGAACAATCACGTCTACGCGCTGGGAGTTTCGGGTGACGAGTTGTTAGCCGGAACTTTAGGGGGACTGTCGCGCCTCAACCAGGGTGACGTGACGGTGAACTACACGACCACAACCTCCAGCCTGAAACACAACTGGATCACAGCCCTGGCGCGCGTGGACTCCGAGTGGATGGTTGGAACCTATGGCGTCGGGGTTCTCGGGATGGATTCCTCCGGGCACTTTCACAGCTTTGAAACTGCTTCGGGAGCGATCGAGATCAATCCTAACGCCATGCTCGTCCGGCCGGGCTTCGTGCTGGCGGGAACGCTGGGGAAGGGACTTTATTTCTACGATCGGCAGTCCGGCCGATGGTCCGTCGTGCGAGATGGCCTGCCGTCGTTGAATGTGACGGCATTTGCGGCGGCAAATGGCTGGATTTATGTCGGCACCGACAACGGACTGGTCCGCATCGCGGAGCAGAAACTGCATTTATGAAGCGCACGGTCATGGTCGTTCTGGTAGCAGTGCTCACGCCGTCGCTGTTGCTTGCCGATGCCGGCGTGCTGATTCCGCGCGACAAGCAGCAGCCCAATCCGGCGATCCTTTCGCTGGAAGAAATGGAAATCACTGTCCGCATCGACAATGGCGACGCGCGGGTCTTCGTGCGCCAGATATTTGCCAATCACACGGCTGCGATTGAAGAAGGAAACTACATTTTCGCCCTTCCCAGCCACGCTACAATCTCCGACTTTGCAACCTGGGATGGCCCTGTGCGTTTGCCCGCGGTAATTCTGGAGCGCAAGCGCGCGGAAGAAATCTACAACCAGATCAAACAGCAGGCGATCGATCCCGGCCTTTTGCAGATGGGAGAGCGTGGATCCGAAGAGGCAAAACGCAGCTCGGTTTTCAGCGCACGCATCACTCCGATTCCGGCGTATGGGACGAAGCGGCTGGAGATCGAATATCACGAGTCGATTCCGGTCGAGAATATGAAGTCTTATTTTGCGATCCCGCTACGGCCAGATGCTTATTCGGCGCAGGCAACCGCTTACTTACGAATCAACTTCGAGTTGCACTCGGCCCACGCGATCCGTAACTTTCAATCGCCGGCCAAGACTTTTCCGCTACAGATCGATCAGAGCACGCCTCACCTGGTGCAAGGCCATTTCGAGGGCCAGGATGTGAATCTCGCGGAAGACTTTATCGCGACTTACGATCTCGATCCGGCCGACTCGGATACGTTGCAGTTGCTCACCTACAGGAATCCAGTCAGCGGACAACCTTCGCCGACGGAAATATCTCCGGAGCGCAGCACGAATGAGCCAGGATTCTTCGAAGCACAAGCGCTGCTGGGGATAGGGAATGGCGGGAATCCCTCTGCAAAAGGCGCCTTGTCCGCGCCGAAGACTGTGATCGTGCTCTTCGATACGTCCCTCTCGATGCAGTGGGAGAAGCTCGAACGGAGCTATCAGGCACTGGAGACTTTGCTGCGCACCTTGCAGTCGACCGACCATTTCGGGTTAGTGCTGTTCAACACGGAAACCCAGATTGTTCCCGTGAGCCCGGCGGAACCGGCAAGCCTTCAGCGTGCGATCGACTCGGTGCGCTCGAGCCGTTTGCGCGGAGGCACGGATCTGCAACGTGCGCTTCAGGCCGGATTGGCCCAAGCGGCCACTCCGGGCGTAAGCAATGCCTACCTGGTCATTCTGAGTGATGGGGGCGCGACCCGCGGGCCGATCTTGAACCGAAAAATCGCTGCGGCATACGCTTCAGCCTGGAAGCAGTTGCCCAACACGCAGCGTCCGCGCACTTATATTTTCGCGGTCGGTGACGACGCCAATCTCCCGCTGTTTCGCATGCTGGCGGAAGAGGAGGGAGTTCTGGAGAATGTGCTTTCGACCGAACCGATCGAGTTCAAACTGAATTCCTTCCTGTCGAAAATTGGCCGCGCTCCCGTCGGCGAATTGAACATTTCGGTTGCCTCCGAAGGCGCGGTGGATACGGTTTATCCGCTACAAGCTTCAGCCTTCTCCGGTTCACTCGGGTCCTGGGTGGGGCGCTACCAGAAGCCGCAAAAGAACATTAGCTTTACGGTTCATGGTGTGCGTGATGGCGAGCCGGTACAGATTTCCGGCGCGGCGAACCTGCCTCGCGAATCTTTCGACCACCCGCAGTTGCCCCGCTTGTGGGCGCGCGCGCGAGTGGACGCGCTGCTGGCGAAGATTGAACGCGATGGTGAGGATCAGGCCACGATTGATGAAATCATCCGTCTGGCGCGCAAGTACAAGTTCGTTACTCCATATACTTCGTTCCTGGCCGTGCCGCGTGCGCTGCTGAGGCCTCGGGTTATCCGTCCCGGAGATCCGGTTCTGCGCGTCAAGACCGATGAATCTATTATTTCCGTCACAGCGCTGTTCCCGTTTGGTCTGGTGCAGCTCCTGCGGCATCTTTCAACGGAAGATATCTGGCAAACGCGATTTCTCGCGCCCTCTGACATGCAGGACGGAACCTATACCGTTCGCCTGATCCTGCGAGACAAAATCGGGCGCACCTATCGCGAGTCCAAGACGTTCGTCATTGCCAGCAAGCCGCCGGTCGTGCACCTGAAACTAGCGAGCAGCCGTTTTCTGCGCGGACAAAACATCAACCTGAGAGTCAGCGCCTCAGAAAGCACACGCACGCTCGTAGCTCGGATGGATGGCGCGGTGCCGGTAGCGTTGCACTGGGACGCGAGCGCTTCGGCAAACACGGGTGTTTTAGCGGTTCCTGAGCAGACGATTCCCGGCACTTACAAGCTGACAGTCACTGCCGAAGATATTGCTCACAACATTGGTACCGAGGAGGTGCAGATTGAAATTCTGCCCTAATCTTCGGGTAAAGCGCGTATTTCTGATTGCGTTGGCGACGTTCTTCACGATTGTTGCGTTGACCATCGCCGCAACGGGCGAACTGCCTTCCTGGATCCGCAATGTGGAAGCAAAGTCCGCAATCGAAGCGGCGTTCTTCCGCATGATGTCGCTGCCCGAAGGAGCGGTGGCATTCCGGCGGCCACCAAGCGAAACCAGACCGGCGCTGGGAGACTTAATCAAAGCACAACCGCATAATGGTGAACTCTATTCATTGCGGGCGCTGGAGGATGAACAGCAGCTCGATCCCACTGCCGCCGAAACCGACTGGAAAGCGTACGTCGAAAACTCGTCTGACAAGATTCCTGCGCAGCTTGCTCTAGCCGACTTCTACCAGCGGCGCGTTCGCCCAACCGATGAGATTAAGACATTGTCCCTCGTCGCGGCTGCGCCAGCTCTCGCATCCGAAAAACTGACGCCTCCAGCGCAGCAGAGTTCGTGGCAAGCGTTTGAGCGGATATTCATAATTATCCAAGCGCAACGACTGCCGAAAAACGTTTCGATCACCCAATATCGCGCCTGGATCGCACGATATCCGCAAGAGGAGTCGCTTTATGGCCGCTTTCTGGAGTTTCTAGTCGCGCAAAAAGAATATACACCGGCCGGACAGTTGATCGCAGACTACCGCAAGCAATTTCCGAACGACCAGATTTTTCCGGTGAAGGCCAGCGCGATGCTCGAATATCGCCGGGGTTCGGTGCGAGAAGGACTGTCTGTCTATGAGCAGAGCTTCCAGCCCTTGTGGGATCCGCAGCTGGTGAAAAGTTATTACGATCTGCTGCGCGAAACGCAGAGCCTGCGTAAGTTTCGAGATGATGCCAACGGCGCGCTGGCGAAAAATCCGCAAGATCTAAGTGCGGCAGCTCGCATCTTCTATTACTACCAGCAGCAAGGAAAGATTGAAGCCGCGCAACAGGCGATCGCCGAGTTCCGTCTGCACAAGGATGCAGCAAAGTCGCCGTGGACTTCCCAAGAACTCTATACCTGTGCTCGCCTGTTGGAACAGATTCACGCTTATCCCGAATCGGCGCGCTATTACTTTGCCCTCTACAACAGCAACGGCCAACCGGACGCGCAGGAGCCGGCGATTGCGGGCCTGACCGGCGTTTTGCTGACAGCGCCAGAGACCCCGATTCGGTTTGGCACAGGCGAGCTCTCGATGTATCGCGACATCGCGACGCTTGACCAGGGGCCAGGGTATCTCAACGGGATTCTCTCGCTCATTCTCAACACCACGCAGCCTGCGGCGCAATACTCGGCGGAGGAGCAACGCGCTATCCCATACTTTCACCGGGCCGAAGGGGCAGAGATGTTGACGTTGCTGGATACGAAATTCCCAAAGGCCGCGCGGCGTCCGGAACTGCACGCGCAACTGCTCGAGTTCTATGCCAACTCCGGAGAGAGCGACGCCGTCATTCAGGGCGGTCGCGAATTCCTGGCTAATTTCCTGAATGCGTCAGAACGCACGCAAGTTTCTCTGTTCATGGCTGACGCGTATGCGCGGAAGAATGAGTCGAAAGATGAATTCGCGATATACGACGCCGTTCTACAGGAATTGGCGGACGAAGTCCAGAATGTGCCACTTGGAAATGGCCAAGGGGCCGGACAAGGAGTGAACTCGTATTCCCCAGGTTATCGAAGCCAAGATGCGGGTGATGGAGAAGGTGGTGACGTTCAATCCGACGAGAATGGGCCGGCTACGAATCAGCACAACGTTGGACAATCGTTTCAGCTTGGCGTGTCCAATTCGCCCGCAGTGCCAGTTGGACCGCGCTCCGCAGAGTATTCGCGCGTGCTCGAGCGCTATCTTGCCCGCTTAGTGGAAACGAAACAGATTCCTCCTGCTCTGGCGGTGCTTCGGCGAGAGATTGATCGCAATCCCGACGATCCCGGACTGTACGAGCGGCTTGCGATTTTTGTCGATCAGAACCGCTTGGGATCAGAGCAAGAAGAAGTTTACCGTCGGGCAATTTCTCACTTCGTAGACAAATCCTGGTACGACAAGCTTGCCCGCTTCTATTTGCGCCATAAAAGGGATTCCGAGTTTGAGCTGTTGACTCGCGAAGCGATCGCAAGTTTCAAGGGCAATGAGCTGGAGCAGTATTTCAACAACGTAGTGGGTGGAAGTCCGGAACTTTATTTGCGTGTGAACCTCTATGCGAACCAGCGGTTTCCGCACAATCCGGTTTTCGTCCGGAATCTTCTGAATGCCTATCAATCACCGGGGACGCGCGATCTTGCCGCGTGGGAGGCATTGCTGCGGCAGCATTGGTTTGAAGACGTCTCACTGCGTAATCAATTCTTTGAATTTCTTTCCAGCCGCCATCAGCTCGATTCCGAACTCACTGCGATTCGCGAAAGTGCACCCGATGCCGCTGCCTGGGAGAAGAACTCCGCTGCGGCCGACTTCGTTGCATACGCAAACTTATGGCGTTCTCATTTCGAAGAAGGAGCGCCGGTGCTGAAGGTGCTGGCGACGCAGTATCCGGCTGAGCCGCAAATTGTGCACGATGCTTCTTCGGTTTATCGTTCGCTTGCATACTACGAGCCGGCAGATACCGCCGTTGCGGCGAAAATCGAAGATAACTTCCTCAAAGCGAATCCAGGCGACAAAGAAGCCATGGCAAGAATCGGCGACATCTATGCTGATCGCGAATTGTTCGCTCAGGCGTCGCCATTTTGGGAGCGCATTCCGCAAGTTTCTCCCGGACAGCCCAGCGGATATCTTGATGCGGCCACGATCTACTGGGACTACTTCGATTTCGGCAGCGCGCTTCGGCTGCTGGCCGAAGGACGTGAGCGTTTGTCGGATCCGAATCTCTACGCCTATGAAGAGGGAGCGATTTATGAGAATCAGCGCGACTATCCCCGTGCGATTAGCGAATATGTGAAAGGCGCGCTCGCAGCCCCCGGGTCATCGGCAGAGGAGAGATTGCTGCAGTTGACGAAAAGGCCCGGCCTGAGCGAACTGCTTGATCAGAGCACCGCGAAGATCGCAGCACTGCCGAATGTTGACATGACAGCGGTTCGTCTGCGGGCGAAAGTGCTCGAAGTACAGAATCGCAGGCCGGAGATGGAGTCGCTTCTGGATTCTCTCGCCAGCAACACGACATCGATTGAGGTCGCGGAGGAAATCGAAAATCTGGCACAGCAGAAGTCTCTCGAAACCGTGCGCCAGCATGCGATCGAAAAACAAGCAGCCCTGACGACCGATCCGGTCATGCGGCTGCAACTTGGTTACACACTAATCCAGTTGTACGAAGCACGAAAGGATTTCGCCTCTGCGGAGAAGAACGTCGAGGCGATCTATCGCGAGAATCCGATGGTCCTGGGCGTGGTCCGTTCGACGGTGGATTTCTACTGGCGAATGAAGATGCAGACGCAGGCGATCTCTGTCTTATTGCAGGCAGCGAAGAGGGCAAATCCCACGTTAGGCGCGCAGTTCACTTTCGAGGCGGCGCGGAAGGCCACCGAAGCAACGCAATTTCAGCAGGCCCGCGATCTGCTTGCTGGCTTGCTGAAGGATTCTCCACATAACGGCGAATACCTTGCAGCGCTGGCAGACACCTACGCTCAAGCTCGAGATGATCTTGGCCTGGAGCAGTTCTACCGCGACGAGATCGCCACTTTGCACAATGCTTCGTTGCCCGCGGATGTTCGCAAAGAGTTGATTGCGACCCTGCGTCGCGGCCTGATCCTTGGGCTCACGCGGATGAAGGACTATTCCGCCGCGGTAGATCAATACATCGAACTGATCAACAACTTTCCCGAAGATGACGGACTGGTGACTGAGGCCGCTTTATATGCGCAGCGCTATCAGCGGCAGAAACAACTGGTTGATTTCTACACGAAGACCGTGGCGCAGTCTCCACGGGACTACCGCTGGTCCATGGTATTGGCGCATGCGCTGACGAACCTCGAGAACTACCCCGCGGCAATTGACATATACGAAAAGGCGATCGGAATTCGTCCCGACCGCAGCGATTTCTACATCTCGCGGGCGGAATTGGAAGAACGTCTCATGCGGTTCGATGACGCCGCGGCCGACTATGAGCATATCTATCAGCTTGCTTACAAAGATCCGCACTGGATGGAGAAAGTCGCCATCATACGCGCGCGGCAAGGCAAGACCCAGGGAGTTCTTGCGGCACTGCGGGCTGCTCTGATCGATGGCCGACCCGAAAATTCGGCGAACTACTTTGAAGTCGCGCGTCGTCTCGAGACGTGGGGAATGTTGGACCAGGCGCGCACGTATGCCGAGCAGGGTGTAGTCAAGGCTGGCGCTGATCTGCTGGCCTCCAGCGAGAACCATGCAGGAGCGAAGACTTACGTTCGCGTGATGACGCGGCTTCGCGAGCATGAGCAAGCCTACGCGACGTTGCATAAGGCGTTGGAAGCATCCGCCGCAGAGTTATCGGTCCTGAAAGAGCAAATACTGCAGCGGGGAGTGACTGGGCTGACAGACGCACAGTGGCGCGAGAATGTTCGCCACAATCGCATCGAGATCGCGCGTACCGGTATGGCGAGCGCGCTGGCAGAAATGGGCGTTGCGGTGAATACGTATTTCACGCCCGAGGAACGTCTCGCATTCTCTCATTTCGCAGAAACGATTCACACCGGCATGAGCGTGGACGACGTCGACCAGTTCGCAATTCCGCTGTCCCTGAGCGCTAGCCTTGCCGATCAGGAAGCCAACTGGCGTTTCGACACCCTCATGCAACGAGCTCGCGGATCCATCGCGCGTTTGAACTATGACACCGGCATGGAGGCGTTCGTATGTCTTCAGCGTCGGCGTGGGCGCTTCGCCGAACTCGGCTCCCAGATGGAGCAATTCGCGGCGGCCATTCCATGGCAGCAGAGGAATTCGCCTCTTACGGCCGCAGCCGACGCATATTACTCTGCGGGCGATGAGCGGAGTGAACTGCGCGTACTCGCTTCGATCTTCTCGATGCACAACCTCGATGCAAACCGGCAACAGCGCTTCTTCCACCTGTTACTGGACAAGGAGCCGCAGGAATTGATTCGGCTTGCCTCGATCTGGCAGGGATCATCTGGCGAAGAAGCGGCAAACTATGCAGTTGCTCATGGGACGCCTGCGCTGGCGCACGCGGTCGTACAGGCGCGCAGCAAGGCGCGGCCTACGGTGTGGAACAAGTCTTACAACGGCCTCGTGGGATTGTATTTCTCCGAAACGACGCCTGAAGTGAACCAGGCATTCCTCGGAGCGCTGGGCGATGAGACGATCGCAGAGCGACTCGGCAAAGTTTTCGATCGCGATCAGCAGTTGGCGGGCAACACATGGTTCTATTACGGGTCGCGGTACGGCGAATATCTCGGCAACGCCCGGCAGAGCAATGCGGAAGATTTCCTTCCGGCAATTCTTGAGGAGAGCCCCGCCAGTGCTTCAGGATACCTGACTCTCGCCGGATACTACGCCGGCAGCGGGGATACCAGGCGCGAGATCGAAGACTACAACCATACGCTCGATCTCTCGCCCGACCGGCCCGATGTGTATGACAGTCTGGCTCTGGCTTACTACAAGCAGGGAAACCGCGACGCAGCGCTGGCACAATGGAAGCAGGCATTGGCAGTTTTTCTGAAAGAACTCAACAGCTCGCGTGTGCCTGAAAGTGTTTGGAGAGACTTTGGACACACTTGCGATCAACTGCGTACTCACCGTCTTTTTTCAGAACTCAAGCCAGAGGCGGATGCCGTCGTCCGCGCGTATTTGCGGCACAACGGCACGTGGCGTTCAAATGCAGTGCTGCGTCCCGTATTTGCGGCGCAAGGCAATCCCGCAACGGCGACTGCATGGTTGCTCGCTGTATCTTCGTCGGCGACGGATCCCGCTAGCGTTCTGGCGGATATGGCCGATGCTTCATGGATTCCGATCGCCCAACGCGGAGTGATTTACTGGCGAATCCTCGAATTGAAAGAGAACACAGTTACGAAATTGGATGGCTTGGCGCGCGAGAGTGCGCTGCAGGATCTGCGCAGCTGGCAGGAGCGCCAAATTGACTACCTCGTTCGCACCAAACAGTTTGCGGCGGCGGGTACCGCGATCTCGGCTCTTTCCCAGGAAACTCGCGACTCACTCGACGGAGCGCTGGTTCCTCTCGAATTGCAGGTTGCCGCGCGAACGGGCACGCTCGACCGCAAACTTGGTTCCTATCGCAACGACCCGAAGACCATGCCTTCCGCCGACGTTCTTCGAAAGGCTGCGCGCCAGCTGGTTGACTCCGGCGACACACTATCTGGGCGCAAGATCCTCGAGATGGTCTTTGCCCGCGAACTCGATGAACATCAACTGGTGGCGGTGAACTTTCTAGGGCTGGCGGAAATCCGGCTCAGTTCGGGCGACACCGCCGGTGCCCTCGATCTGCTGCGCAGGCTTGTCGTTGTGGTAGGAAGTCCCTATGAGAATCTCGATCCTGCAGCCGCTTTGCTGGAAAAATCAGGCCACAACGCCGAAGCCATCGAATTTCTTGATCAACTTGTGAAGTCTGCGCCATGGGAGCCGGCGTTTCGATTGCGGCTGGCAAAGGCAAGGCTGGCTGCCGATTCAGACATGGCGAGCGTCGCGAGTGCGATGCAGGCAATTGGGTGCGCGCCAGAAGCTTCGTACGAATTGCGCACTAAAGCTGCAAACTCTCTTAGTGGACGGCCCCACGGTGATCTGGGCAGCGGAGAGCTGAATCTTCTCGCCGGCAGTCCCGAGGCGATCACGGTCAACACCGCCGACAAGTTTTATTACTACGATGCGCGAATACGTGCAGCAGAGCGTGCTGTGGACCCACAGACAAAGATCCAGCTTTTGAGCCATTGCCTGATTGATTTCCCGCGACGTGACCCAGCCCGCATTCCGCTGTTCCAGGCCGCCGCTGGCGCTCGGTCCGACAATTTCGCGATTGGAATTATCGAGCCGCTGTTTAACGCCCACTTCCTGCGCAAACATATTTCACAACCAACTGGTCAAGAAGAACAGGTCGTAACGGCCGGCGAAGAGATTGAGGAAGACGCAACCGAATCAAACGCTTCAGGCGCTGGCGACGTTCTGCTGACGCGCACACAGAAAGCTCGGATCTCGCAGACGATCGGCGACACGATGACCCGCCTGGGCCGCATTGCCGATGCCCTGTCTTATTACGAAAATGCGCACAGCTTCGAACGTTCGGGAGCCAGTCGCAAGATTCTGGCCCTCAAGATTGCGAACGCAAAATCTATTCTGGCGTTGCAACAAGAAAATGCCATCCGGCAACCGCTGTTACACGAGGCATTAGAGCAGGACCGCGTTGTTCGACCGCGGCTGGTACGAAGTGGCGGGGCCGCCACGGAAGGAGCGGTCAAACCATGAAGCGCATCGCCGTATTAGCGATCATAGCGCTGGGGTTTGCCGGAATCGCCAGGTCGACTTTCCGCGCCAGCGCGATGCCGGAGGCTGCACTCTCAAAATACATTCCAGCTGGGCCGCTGCTGTATCTCGAAGCGAAGGACTTCTCGTCACTGCTGAAGGACTGGAATTCCTCGACACAGAAGCAAGCGTGGGTACAGAGCGACAACTACGAAGTGTTCTCCCGTTCGCGCCTCTTCTTACGGCTGAAGGGAGCGGGCGAACAATTTGCCGTTGCTGCCGGACTTCCTCCGGACATGGATTTTCTCTCCCAGGTTGCAGGAGAGCGCAGCGCCCTCGCGGTGTACGACATTGGGAAGCTGCAATTCCTCTACATCACCTACCTGCCATCCGCCGGTGCGATGGAAACGACGCTATGGCAGACGCGGGCAAAGTTCGAACCGCGCAATGTGAGCGGAACAAGCTTTTATCTGCGCCGAGACCCCGAGTCGCAACGCGAAGTTGCGTTTGCTGTCTCCGGCGATTATTTGTTGCTGGCCACGCGCGAAGACCTGATCGCCGGTGCCCTGCAACTGATCTCGGGCAAGCAGGACCATTCGCTTGAACGCGAGCCGTGGTGGACTACATCCACGGCCACGGCCGGACAGCCTGGTGATTTACGTCTGGTGCTTGACATCAAGGATCTGGTGCCGAACGGATACTTTCGAAGCTATTGGGTGCAGCAGAATATCACCGATCTTTCGCAGTATTCGGCGGCTGTGTCCGATTTGTTCCGATCGAGCAAGGAGTATCGGGAAGAGAGAGTCCTGATTAGAAGTAAAGAGCCCACGCATGACGCAACGCCACAGGGTACGGCAGCGGTTGCCGACCTTTCGCGGCTTATTCCCGACGCAGTTGGTGTCTATGTCACGGTCGCGAATCCCACGAGTGATTCCTGCTTTGAGCTGCTCGCAACCAAGCTTCTTGCGCCGCATTCGGGGCGAACACCTGCTTCTCAGTTTGCACCGCAGGTCCAGCTTACCTCTGGAGGGCAGGGCGACAGCACTGATCTGGAAACGCGGATCGATCAACGAACTGCTGCGGCGGTTGGCACGCCGTCGGGAGTAGAGCTAAGAGATTTGCTCAAGAACAATCCGGTTCTTGCCTCGCTGCAATTCCAGTCGAGCCAAAGGGACACAGGCGGAGTTTTTGTTCGACTGCACTCCGCGGTCGTTCTTGCTGGTGCCTCGGATTGGAACGAGGCATCTGTCAAGTCAGCCATCGTTTCATTTGTGAAGCCTGAACTCACAGCCAGCCAGCTCGGCATGGGATGGACGCCGAAATCCGGATATCAGCAATTCGACGGACTGTGGCCGATTTCTGTTTCCGTGAGTGGAAAATATCTGATCCTAAGCAACGATTCCACGGTGATGGAAACTGTCCTCGCAAACTTCAGCAATAAGGCGAATCTCAAGCCGCTGGAACTTTATGCGGGCTTCAGTCATGACCGCGAACGGGCCAACTTTGTCCGGCTGACGGGCGTCGTTGACCATCCTAACGGATCAAGTATCGGGGAACGTGAGCCACAATTTTTCTCTGGAAACATGGCAGGCCTGAGTTCAGTCCTCGCGGATATTTCTGCGGAGCATATCGAAATTTGCAGCGAGGCGGGGAAAGTGCGCCAGACGGTCACCTACGAATGGTCGCGATAAGACATATTCCGTTCCTGCTGGCGCTGTTGGCCGCGCCTGCGGGTTGCCCTCCTGAGAGTACCGCCTCGGCTCCCGGGATTCTGTTTGCGCAGGCTGCAAGCGAGGCTTTAACGCGGGAATTTCCAGATCCGAATATTTCCTATCTGCTGTTTGATGCGGGCACCGGCCGTCTGATCGCTTCGCGATGGAAGCGGCCGGATATTCCCATTCCGCTCGGGTCTCTGCTGAAACCCTTTGCGGCACTGGCCTATGGAGAGCGGCATAATTTTCGCTATCCGTCGCATCATTGTCGCGGAACGGCCACCGGATGCTGGCGGCCGGCCGGTCAAGGCGAAGTTGACCTCGTGTCTGCCATTGCTCAGTCGTGTAATTCGTATTTCCGAATGCTCACGTCCGATCTTTCGTCGACCGACATATTGCCGGTTGCCGCGCGATTCGGCATTGATCCTCCAGATAACGACACCCAGGCAGCAGCTCTCGCTGGCCTCGGTTCGAGATGGAAAATTTCTCCCTTGCACATGGCCCTTGCCTACCTCGAACTCGTTCATAGGAGATACGAGCCTGCCATAAACCAGATTGCCGATGGCATGGAACAATCCGCGCGGCAAGGCACCGGGGCAGAGGTAGACCGTTTGCTGACGGCGCCGAATGCCTTGGTGAAAACAGGTACCGCGGAGTGCATGCACAGACGACATGCTCCCGGAGATGGGTTCACAATAGCTCTTGTCCCTGCTGACGATCCAAAACTCCTGCTGATGGTTCGCGTACATGGAGTTCCGGGAGCGGAAGCGGCGAAGACTGCCGGCCAGATGTTGCGCAGGGTTGGCAACTGACATGCGCATGAAGGGCATGGGGCGCTCATGGACGGCGCTTCCTGAGCTTGAGGTCGCAACTATTTGGCTGGTCGTTGTCATGCTGCTTGCCGTATCAAATACAGGTTCTGCACATACCAACGGGTTTTCGTCGACAAGTCAAGAAGGCGACGTTCGCATTGGTGTGCTTGGTCTATTTCATCCACAGCAATTTGAAGTCAAGCCGGTTTCGGGACAAGCACTGATTCTGCGAGCGGAAGATAAACAGGTCCTTCTCGGGACGAGTTCCGGCGCCGGCTCGGCAAATATACGCATCACCAATGCTGATATCAGAATCGTCATTGGAACGCGCAACGTGCAAGCGGATTCAGTGATCGTCGCCGGCCGCAACGGAGAGCCTGCTGACTTCATTCTGTCCATTCCCGGCAGGATTTCGCGCCGCTATCGTGGAACGCTTGAGATCAAGGCATCTGAGGGCGGTCTGCTCGCGATTCTCAACCTCGACCGCGAAACAGCCGTGGCTTCGATTGTGGCCGCGGAAAGCGACCCTGACACTCCGATCGAAGCTCTGAAGGCGCAGGCAATCGCAACCCGGTCATATCTAACTGCTGGTCGCAGGCGGCATCGCGGCTTCGATTTCTGCGATACAACGCATTGCCAATACCTACGAGAGCCGCCGCCTTCGGGCGGCGCCGTCGCCAGTGCTGTCGCAGCGACGCGTGGGCTAATCCTCGCGTACGATTTCCAGCCATTCGCGGCGATGTACTCACGCAGTTGCAGCGGGCAGACCCGTACACCAGCGCAAGTCGGGTTGAGTTCCTCTAGGTATCCTTACTATTCGGTGGAATGTCCGCACTGCCGTTACAACCCGCAACGCTGGACCAGTCGCATCCCTATTGAGGAAGCTTCTTCATTGCACAGATCCGACGAGCGATCCCGTCTGGAGATTGTCCGCCGGCTTGGCTGGGGCGCTGTTCCGAGTAGCGAGTTCGTCGCCAGAAAAGATGGGGACGAAATTCGGTTGTCGGGTGCAGGAAACGGACACGGCATCGGTCTCTGCCAATCGGGAGCGAAAGCTATGGCGAAATCAGGCGCGAGTTTTCAGGACATTCTTAAGCACTACTATCCAAATACGGCCGTCGAGAATTTCCGGGTTAACTAATCTGTCTGGCGAGATTTGAGCAACAATCGTCCCTCGAATTCGCTACCATATGGATTCCGACTATCGGAGGCCTCATGCAAAGACGTCAAATGCTTCGCCTGCTGGGAACAGGAGCGGCGCTTCAGCTTGCCGCGCCTACGCTTTCGCCATTGCTCTTCGCAAAAAACTCCGAAAGCCGGATTCCAATCGCGTTTTCAACGCTCGGCTGCCCGGCATGGGAGTGGAAGAAGATACTCGACTTTGCACGCGAGCATGGATTCTCGGCGATCGAATTGCGTGGATTGCAAGGAAATATGGACTTGCCGTCCAATCCGCTCTTCGCGCCCGATCGCGTCGCGCAGACCAAGGCAGAAATCAGCGCTGCAAAATTGAGAATCGCATGCGTCAGCAGTTCTGCGAATCTTTATTTTGAAGATCCAGCCAAACGGGAGAAAGACTTGTCAGATGCGCGGCGTTTTATCGATTTGGCTTCAACATTAGGAGCGCCGTATGTGCGCGTGTTCGGAGGCAAGGCACAGGATGATAAGAACCCAGCGCCGGATGAGCAGACCAAGGCACGAGTCGCAGCGGGCTTGCGCGAGCTAGGCAAATACTCGGGACCTCGCAGCGTGACCGTCATCATCGAGTCGCATGACCACTTCACAGCCTCTGCAACGCTGAAAGATGTACTCAAGGCCGCAGACTCCGAGCATGTCGGCCTGCTTTGGGATGCTCATCACACGTTTGCCACTTCGAACGAAGATCCGGAATTTACTGTGAAGGAACTCGGCCAGTGGATTCGGCACACGCACCTGAAGGATTCCACCGGAAGCGGAGAAGACCGGCACTATGTCTTGACCGGACGCGGCAACGTTCCGGTGCAGCGCCAGATCAAAGCCCTGCAAGGCATCGGGTACAAAGGCTATTACTGCTTCGAGTGGGAAAAAGTCTGGCATCCGGATCTGCTGGATCCGGAGATCGCAATCGCCGATTACGCGCGTGTCGTCGGTCAGTGCCTGGGCGACGCGCGCGCATGTGGAAACTAGGCCGGCTTGGTGTCGGAGAAGGTCTCCATCTTTTCGTCCCAATAGATTTTTCTGCCCGCCCAGTACGACTCAGCGGCCATCATGCATGCGACCGAGTGCGCGAAGCCTTCATGGACGGTGGCGTGCGGCTGCTGCCGCGAGCGCATGCACTCGAACCAGTTGCCCATGTGTCCGAGCGACAGGTCGTCGATCCCCATCGGGGGCATGCCCTTTTCTCCAGGCAGTGAGATGAATTTCGATTCGCGTTTGCGGTCAATGTCGGAGTCGTCTTCGTGCGTTCCTTTTTCTTCGACTAACTGATAGCGCGGACTACCCTCTCCTCCAATGTTGATCAGCGTTGCCTTTTTGCCCATGTAACGCGTGAAACTGGGCGCGTCATTGCCAAAACTGGTGGAGTAGCTGACCAGAAATCCTTTCGGATATTCGAGCAGGGTCTGGAAAGTATCCGCATTCTCCCGGCCATCTTGCCATGCGAACACACCTCCGTGGGCCACGACCGAAGTCGGATAATTGTCGTCCATGAACCAGTGAACCAGGTCGATGGCATGGCTCATCCACTGGTCGGGAATGCCGCTGGAAAATTCACGATAGAGCCGGAATTCGAAATAACGTTGCGGATCAAATGGACGTGCTGGCTTGGTCATCAGCCACTTGCTCCAGTCCGTGTCTTGCTCGCGAATCTGTTTCACTTCCGGACGGCCGCGCCAGCGCGGACCATGATAGTTCCACACGATTTCAATCTTGCTGACGTCGCCGAGAGACCCGCTTCGCGCTACATCGTGCGCGGCGAGTTGATAAGGTTCGCTTCGATGCTGCGTACCGACCTGTACGATGGTGTTCGCACTGAGCACTGCGTCGCGCGCGGCTTTCGCCTCGGACAGGACATTCCCCATCGGTTTCTCGACGTACGCGTCTTTGCCCGCTTCCGCGGCCAGTTTCAGGATAGGGGAATGCGCGTGTTCGGGAGTGGAAATGAGAACACCATCAATCTCCTTCATCGAGAGCAGATCTTCCAGATGCTGCACCGCTTTCGGAGTCTTTCCGTAATAGCCGGCGTTCCTGGCCGCTGCCTTCTCGCGGTTGACCGTCCACAAGTCGCAGACGGCGGCCATTTCCACGTTGTGGCTGGTCTTTAACTTCGAGGCGATCAGGTCCAGTTCCGTGCCGCGGCTGCCGATCCCGATGTGGCCAAGCGCTATGCGATCGTTGGCGCCGACGATGCGTCCGTAAGACAATGCGGTGGGTAAGACAACGCTCGCGGCGATCGCCGCAGCCGATTGTTCCACGAATTTTCTACGAGTCATTTCAGAGAACTGCGCCATATTGATTGATCCTCACTAAAAGTTGGGCACAGAAGACTACGAAATCTTTCGAGGTTCTTAACTCAATTTCAATCCGTTCGGTACCATTGGCAGCGAGCGCAAACGGACGCCCGTTGCATCGAAGATGGCATTTCCAATAGCGGGCGCGAGGCCGATCAGCGGACACTCGCCAGCTCCGGCCGACGGAAGATCTTTGCGGTCAAGCAAAACTGTTTCCAGAATCGGCACGTCGCTGAATCGCGGCACGCGGTATTGCGACAATCTGCCGTTGAGAATCTTTCCGTTTTCGAATTCGATCGCTTCAAACAACGCGCCACCGAGTCCTTGCACGTTCGACCCTTCAATCTGATTGCGCAGCCCGTCAGGATTTACAATCGCCCCGCATTCAAAAGCAGATACAACACGAACAACTTTCACGTTCCCGGATTTGCGATCGACGTCCACTTCGGCAAACGTTGCGATGTTGCCCAGCTTCTCGTACCCGCCGCCCATGCCGAAGCCCTGACCCGGTGCGGTCCTGCTTTTTCCCCATCCAAACCGTTTGGCTGCGGCTTCGAATACTGCCCACAACCGTTCATCGGTCAAGTTCTTCAGCCGGAATTCCAGTGCGTCCATTCCAACCGCATGGGCAAGGTCATCCATGTGGGACTCGCGCGCAAAATGGTTGGCGGTCGCAGCCAAGGCGCGGTATGACCCCTGCCGCAACGGAGACTGCACTTCATGAAAGACAATGCGCTGGTTGGGAATCTCGTAGTACGTGCGAATTCCGGCCGATCCCGAATTGTAGTTGTGAAATTCCCACGCGGTAACGGATCCATCCTTGCGCACACCGCTCTTTACGTCGATCACGCCCGCAGGTCGGAAATAAGCCCAGGAAAATTCTTCGTCTCGCGTCCACACGACCTTCACCGGGCGTTTCGCAGCCCGCGCCAATCGCGCCGCTTCAATCGCGGCTTCTCCCGTATGCTTGCCGCCATAAGCCGAGCCAGTATCGGGCATCATAACGCGCACGTGGTCTTCAGAAATATGAAACGCTTCTGTGAGTTGCCCACGTACGCCGAAGGGCCGCTGCGTGCCTGTCCAGACTGTCAGGAAATCTCCGTCCCATTTCGCAAGGGCCGCGCGCGGCTCGAGCGGAACGTGTGCAATGTAGGAAACGGTGTACGTCTGTTGCAGGCGGTGATCGGCGGATGCGAATGCTTCATCGACTTTTCCCAGATCAAATCTGTCCCCGTCGCCCGTGGGATCATTCCCTTGCTCGGGGTCCTTGCGAAGATAGTCGAACAATTCCTTATTCGAAATCTGCGGCTGGGATTTCCACTCAGCGCGGATCGACTTAACCGCCGCGGCCGCCAGCTCTGAGGACTTGGCCGCGACGCCCACAAAATTACCGTCACGCACCACAGTCGCACCCATCTGTTCGGCGGGCTTTGTATCAATCGAGACCAGATTTGCATCGAATGCTGGAGGGCGGAGAATTTTCCCGTACAGCATTTCCGGCTGAGTCTGGTCCGAAGGATACCGGTGACGCCCCGTGACAAAGTCGCGGCCGTCGATCTTTGACGCAGACTGGCCGGCCACCTTCCAGTCGGCCGCTGGGATCAGAGGATCTTCCGCCGGCAGCATCTGGGTGAGCTGCCTTCCCTTGATCAGGGCCGCGTATTGGACCGAACGCGCGCTCTGCGAGTCCTTCACTTTTCCGTCGGAAGCCACAAGGTGTTGAGGAGTGGTCTTCCACTGCGCGGCTGCGAGCCCGACCAGAACGTCACGCGCGGCCGATGCCACCTTGCGAAGCTGAAGATTCATCGTCGGAGTGGTCCGGCTTCCGAACGTGCCCATGTCGAAGGGCGTCAACTGCGTGTCGCCCATCACCAGTTCGATCTTATGGACCGGCACATGCAGTTCTTCTGCGACCGCCTGGCTCAAGGAGGTTCGTATGTTCTGCCCGACTTCAACTTTGCCGGTGTAAACCGTCACGGAACCATTCTCCCCGATGTGAAGCCATGCATCGATTTCTTGTGGCAGCGAATCTCCGCGCCGCTGGCGCCCCCCGCCGGATTCCTGCGCCGCGAGCGCCGGCTTGAGAACCGAAACGACAACCAGTCCAGCGCCGAGGAACTTGAAAAAGTCTCTGCGCCCAAGATCGAAACGATAGGGAGCAGCGGCGCGCAGTTCGTAGCGTTCCGGCTCGAGCACGGGCGAGATTGAGACGTCACGAGTCATTGGCCACCTCCTTTCGCTGCGGCCACCTGATGGAGCGACGATGCAGCCTTTTGAATTGCCGTTACGATGCGAGGATACGTCCCGCAACGGCAAACGTTGCCGTCCATGAAGTCGATGATCTCCTCTTGCTTTGGAGATGGATTCCGTTGCAGCAGCGCCACCGCCGACATGATCATGCCTGACGTGCAATATCCGCATTGCAAGGCGCCCATCTCGAGAAATGCCTGCTGCACCGGATGAAGTTCGTCGCGCTTGGCGAGACCTTCAATCGTGGTAACCGATCTTGCGCCAACCGATCCGACTCTCGTTACGCAGGAGCGTTGGGCCTTTCCATCAATCAGGACCGTGCATGCGCCGCACTGGCCCTCGCCACAGCCGTATTTGCTTCCCGTCAAATCCAGATGCTCGCGTAAAACTGTGAGCAAACTGGTTTGAGGATCCACGTCAACCGTATATGACTTGCTGTTGATGGCAAGATGAATCGCAGACATGGTGAACTCCAGAAGCGAAGCAGCCTTGCTGATTAGCGGAGAACTTCGTTATGACAATGATATACCTCGAAAGAATTGCGAAGCCGCGATGCGATTAACCGTAATCCTCGCGTCTCGGCACTAAAGCGTTTAATCATTGATCGCCTGGTACGCGAGTTCGTGCACCTGGTGATCAAGCGTCAAATCTCCCGTCGGATGCAACTGCGCCATGAACACGACGATCATCTGTTCTTTAGGGTCGATCGAAAATCCGGTGTAGAAGAAGCCTCCCCAGTTGTAAGAACCAGGAGTTCCTAATTCCGAGAGCGGTTCCTTGATGCCATCGATTCCGAATCCCAACCCGAAAGCCTGGTCCGGACCGATCTTTCCCAGTTGATCGTGCGTCATCAGTTCCACGGATTTGCGGCTCAGCAGCCGAGTATTTCCCACTTTGCCTTCGTCGAGCATCATCTGGCAGAAGCGGGCATAGTCCATCGCCGTGGATACCAGGCCTGCGCCACCCGAGAAGAGTTTCTTCGGGCCCTTCGATGGATAGTCTGCAGAATAGACGAATGGTCCCTCGCGGATCGGCGTGTCAGGGAAACGGCTTAGCCCCTTGTCGTCATAGTAGGTATACGCGGTCGCAATCCGGTCAACTTTGTTGTCGGGAGGATAGAAGTACGTGTCCTTCATCCCCAGTGGCTCGAAGATTCGCATGCGGAAAAATTCATCAAGCGGCTTGCCCGAAGTGACTTCTACTAGCCGTCCCAGCACGTCGACACCGAGGCTGTATTCCCAACGATCGCCGGGATTGAACAGCAAGGGCAACCCGGCGAGATGCTGCACGCTGTCGGCAATTGTGCCATCGTATTGGAGCAATCCGCTGGCGACGTCGGCCTTTTCGTAAAGCGGACCGAGATCCGCATTCCAGTTGTAGGTGAGGCCTGAAGTGTGGCGCAGCAGGTCACGGATTGTGATTGGCTTGCTCGCCGGAATCGTGTAAGGCTCGCCGGTAGGAGGCTTCACATATACTTTCGCATTTTTGAACTCCGGCAGATATTTCGAGACCGGATCTTCCAGTAAGAACTTGCCTTCTTCATAAAGCATCATCACCGCGACGCTGGTGATGGGTTTGGTCATGGAGCAGATGCGGAACATTGCGTCGGTCGGCATCGGCTTCGCCGCTTCACGGTCGGACATTCCCTGTGCCTTGAACCATGCCACGTGCCCGCGACGAATGACCAGCGTCACAGCTCCCGCGATGCGCTTGTCGTTAATGTCATGCTGCACGGCGACGCCGATCCGCTCCAGACGTTCTGAAGACAGTCCTACAGACTCAGGCTTGCCAGCGGGCAGGTCCTGAGCAACCGCGAGAATGTTCAGAAGAAGAAAGCCGAGCAGGATCGGAATAGACTTCCGACACTGCCCGGCCGAAAAGATGCGGCGCATGTTTTCTCCGTTCTCCGTTCTTCGTTCTTCGTTCGTTAGGACTTGATGGTCTTCGAAGCCGCGTCCCACGTGACGGCCTTCTGCCGGAAATACGACTCATTCGCCATATGGCACGCGATCGCTGCGTTGTTGCCAAATACCGCATCTTCGGTGACCGGTTTGCGCGATTTCACTGACTGGAAAAATACGTTCAGGTGCGGACGCATGTCGTCCCAGTCGTGGCCTTTGTAGATCGTGTCTTCGTGAACCGGTTCTTTTCCGAGTTGAGGATCGTGCTCGGCGTGCCATTCCTTCACATACTGCTCGCGCAGCTTGGCGGGGAAGCTGAAGCTATAGTAGCTGGGATCCGTATCGACCCCGGACTGCGGGGAGTGGTGGAGTTCGAATTCGCCGGCCTCAAGGAGTCCCTTCGGACCCATGAATCGCGCCAGTTCCGGTGTTTCGCAGCCGAGGTCGAGACGAACATACACCGGAATGCCGTGGTAGTCGAAGAGCACGGTGTGGAAGTCCGGCATGTCACGGCCGTCGTTGAAACGGAATATTCCGCCCATTGCAGTGGCAGACTTGGGCGTTTCGTTCCAACCAAGGGTCATCAGCATTCCGCTGATCAAGTGCACCATGAGATCACCGGCAACGCCCGTGCCGTATGCTCGCCAGCAACGCCACCGGGAGAAATGCAGCTTATTGAAGGGAATCTTCGGCGCATCGTTGAGCCAGGTGTCCCAGTCGAGCGTCTGCGGAGAAAGATCGGGCGGTGGCGGATATTCCCACGCGCCGGTCGGGTCGTTTCGACCGAGCGTGAGTTCCACCATTTCAATATCGCCAATCGCGCCGGACTTATAGAGTTCGTTTGCCTTGGCGCAGAGCACCGAACTCACGCGCTGTGAGCCGATCTGCACGACGCGATTGTTTTTCTGCGCGGCTTCCACCATCGCCAGACCGTCGGCGACGTTGTGGGACATCGGCTTTTCGCAATAGATGTCTTTGCCCGCATTGCAGGCGTCAACAACGACGCGCCGGTGCCAGTGATCCGGCACCGCGGCGACGATGCAGTCGATGTCCTTGCGGTCGAGAAGTTCCTGATAGTGCCGGCTTGTGGGCAGGTTCGCATTGCCCGTGATTTCCTTTGCAAGCGTGTGGCGTCCATCATACAAATCTGCCGCGCCAACACATTCGACACCGGGAATCGTAATGGCCCCCCCCAGCAGTCCGGAGCCTTGCATGCCAATGCCGATCATGCCGAAGCGGACGCGGTCGCTTGGAGCGCCAGCGCGCATCAGCGGCGCTGCCTCGAGTATGATTGTTTTGGAAACGGCCAGGCCGCCGGCGGCCGCTGCACTGCCTTGCAGGAATGCACGTCTCGAAAGAAAACGTTTCATGGCGAAAGCCTCCAATTTGATTTCACTGCGGCTTGCTCTACGGTGTCGCTACTTCTTGAGCGGTTTAATTGCCACTTCCTTGAAAAACACGATGTCGTTGTCACTGTGGTTCTGCAGGCCGAACCAGCCGAAATCCGGCCGCGGACCGCGTTGCGGCTCGAAGTCAAATTTGCGGGCGGGAACAGGGTCACCATCCTTGTAATCCGTAACCTTCACGCCATTGAGCATGACGATCGTGCGCGAACCGTCGAGAGTGATGTCCATCGTGTTCCACTCGGGACCGGGCTTCCACGCTTTCGCCAGCGGCTTGGTAAGCGAATAGAGCATGCCAGTGGAGTGATATTCATCTTCATTCGAAGTCTCGGGATGGTTGTCAATCTGCACCTCGAAGCCGTAGTGAACTGGCATCCACTCTTCGCGGGGTTCGACGGGAATGCGGATGAAAACTCCGGAATTATCGTTCTCATCGCGCATGCGATAGACAACGTGGATCTGGCAATTGCCGATTTTGCCGCCCGTCCAGTAGAGCAGGCCCATGCCTCCATGGGTATGAATCAGTCCGTCCTCTACTGTGTCGCCGCCCGGTCCTACGTGTTTCCATCCGGTGAGGTCCTTGCCATTGAACAGTTGTTGCCACTTATCGGGATCGCCCTTGCAGACATTTTCCTCGGCGGCGAAGGCGAGAGATACGAGTCCGGCAAACAGAAAAATGCATACAGTAAATCGTTTCAGCATTGGGATTCTCCTACGAGGCAGGCGGTCGGTTCCATGGGACAGACCAATCTACTCGCACCCGCGTTTGGAATCAATGGAGCGAATCTTCTTGCCTTCGAGGAGGGCGGAAAAGAGTTCGAGGGCGGAGCAAAGTCACGGACGAACTTCCTGAACCTTTGCGACAAACAAGGGCCGACCTGCCTGGCAAACCGGCCCTGATCCGCTGGTCAGTGTCTACTTCCTGACCAAGGAAACGCATCCCTGCGGCCGCCCCGGAACTTCCTTCCTCTTCACGCTTCTTCTGCCAATCGGCTTCCATCAGCACAGTGATTGCTTCGGCTTTCTTCTTTTTCAGCGCCGCGTTCACGCCGGCAATGCCTTCTGCGTCAGTTTCTGGAAGTCTCCGATGGCTTCGTCTAATTCGTGCGCGAGAGAATCCGATCGAGCTGCCTGATAGTCCGCAGGCTTTCCCTCGTATCCATTCACTTCGCCGCAGAGTCGGCCGAACAGTTCGCGGATACGTTCCTCTCCCGTGATCATGCCGCCCTCTTTCGTGGCGACGATCTTCGAGCGAAGGTCATCGCATTTCGCCGCCAGATCCTGAAGTTGTTTTTTCAATGGATCTTTGTCCGCCAGCTTGGCTGCACGCGCGTTGGCGGCGTTGCGAACGCCTTCGATCGCATCCACCGCGAAGGTGTGCATTTCCACTGAAGAGTTGTGGACGGTCACGCCGCCCGATTCTTCCTGCTTTTGCTTTTCCGGATCGTTCGTCGTCAGGTCAGGAGAAATGCGGTCCCACGACTGCCGATGATCGCGCGAACGGAACAGGAACTGAGCACCGATATAAAGAGCGCCCTTCTCGTTCGGGCTCATGTGAATCGGTGTATTCCAGTTGAATCGCAGTTTCTTCTCGCCGTAATTCGGGAGCCCGAATTGAAAAATATTCCACAACTACGAAGATTTTCGTTGACACTACGAATACCTTCGTAGTAAGGTGCTTTCCATGACAACGTCGCCGCAAAAACCTACCGCTTCGGAGCTGGAGATTCTTCGCGTGCTGTGGGCGCGCGGTCCCTCCACGGTGCGAGAAATTCACGACGCCCTTAGCGAGAAAAAGTCCCTTGGATACACGACCGTCCTCAAGCTCTTGCAAATTATGACCACGAAAGGAACGGTGCGGCGAAACGAAACACAACGCGCGCACGTCTATGAAGCAGGGCTTCCGGCCGAGCAGACGAAGCGCCAGCTTGCCGGAGACATGCTGCAACGGGTCTTTGAAGGATCTGCGAGCCAATTGATGATGCACGCACTTGCCGGGCGAAAGTCCTCCCGCGAAGAGATTGAAGAACTGCGCCGTTTACTGGATGAATACGAAAGGAACCGCCGATGACAAACCTCCCCGGCTGGATTTCGCCGAGTGTAATGCAATCACTCGGATGGACATTGCTGCACTTTCTTTGGCAGGGTACTGCACTGGCTGCTCTCGCGGCCGGCTTGATTGCGGTCAGCCGTAAAGCCGCGATTCGGTACATCATTGGCGTAGCGATGCTGGCGCTGATGCTTATCGCTCCGGCTGCCACGTTCCTTTTCTTTGCGCGCCAGGGAATGAAGGCTGGAGATATTGTTACGCCGTCGGCTACCTCGGCAGTCTGGCACGTGGTGAAGACCCCAGCGGCAGCAAACGGCGTGCTTCATCCCTCTGGTATCGCGCCATCGCTGATTGTTCTTCGCTGGATGGTGGAGGCGTGGCTTTTTGGTGTGGCTTTCTTCAGCCTTCGGTCGGCTGGCGGATTTCTATTGCTGGAACGAGAACGTCGTCGGCGCTCGGTTGTCGTCAACGACCGCCTCCTTGAGATCTGCTACACGCTGCAAGACCGCATCGGAATCCGCCGCGCGATCCGATATTGCGAGTGCGCATGGCTGCAGGCCCCTGCAGTGATCGGATGGTTTCGACCAATTGTTTTTCTTCCGGTTGCCGCGCTGACTGGCTTGTCCGAAGAGCAACTGCGGTCCGTGATCGCGCACGAGTTGGCGCACATCCGGCGCTACGATCCGTTCGTGAACGTGTTTCAGGTCGCAGTAGAGACCTTGCTTTTCTATCATCCGGCAGTGTGGTGGCTGAATAAACGAATCCGCGCTGAGCGCGAGCATTGCTGCGATGAAACGGCAGTTGCGCTGTGCGGAAATGCCGTCGAATACGCGCGCGCGCTGACGCTGATGGAAGAATGGCGCAGCGCTCCGGTCCTCGTGATGGCGGCGAATCGCGGTCCGCTCACCGAGCGCATCCTCCGCGTACTCGGCCTGAAGACCCTGGGATCTGGAATGCGCAGCATCGGGCTGACTGGCAGTGTTTTGTGCCTGACAGCTGCGCTGATCGCGGGAAACGCTTTGCTGGGGGTGGCCAGCCCGAAAATCGCGCAGGCAGCTCCACTGGCTCGCATATTCACGAGCGCGGCGGGAAGTCCAACTTCGCAAACGACTGCGAGCAGAAGTTCAAGCGCGAGTGCCAACACGAAACCTTCCGCAGTCCATGTGCAAGCGCAGAGTTCGAGTTCAAGTTCGAGTTCTAGTTCAAGTTCGAGTTCATCGGCATCCGCAAGCTCCTATGTTGACGCTATGAAATCGGCTGGCCTTGGCGATCTCAGCGTCGACGAACTGATCGCTCTGAAAACGCAGGACGTAACGCCGGAATACATTCACGAACTTCAGCAGCTAGGCATGAAGCCAGATGTGAACAGCGTCATCGCCATGCGCGTGCAGGACATTACACCGGAATATGTTCGCGATCTGCGTGCAGCGGGGCTTAATCCCAATCAGAACCAACTCATCGGCCTCAAGGTGCAAGGCGCGAACGCCGAATATTATCGCGAGTTGAAAGCCGCCGGAATCGATGCTGACGTAGAACGGTTGATTTCGATGAAGGTCCAGGGCGTGACTCCGGAATACGTCAAGGAACTGCGCGCGGCAGGATTCGACGTGAATGCGGATCAGGTCATTTCAATGAAGGTGCAGAATGTGACGCCTTCTTATGTGAAGGAGATGCGCGATCTTGGGATTCAACCCTCGGCCAACGAGTTGGTTTCCATGCGCGTGCAGGATGTCACACCGGAATGGGTGCGAGGCATTCAGGCGCTCGGGCTCAAGCCATCGACAGGCGAACTGATTTCGATGCGCGTCCAGGATGTCACGCCTGAGTACATCAAAGCCCTGCAATCCGCAGGATTCAAGCCCAATATCAACGACATCGTCAGCGCCAAAGTGCAGGACGTAACACCAGAATTCATCGAGAGCGCCAAGAAGCACGGTTTCAAAGACCTGACCTTACAGAAGCTGATTCAACTGCGCCAACTGGGAATTCTGGATTCCAAAGCGGACCTCTAAAGCTCGAGCGATTTCAACAATCAACAGTTCGAGGAGATGATTTATGAGAACAAGGCGGACTCTCGCTTTCTTTGTATTCGCAATTTGCGTGCTGGCGGCTGTCGTGAAGGATCGCGCAGCCGAAGTGCGGAGCGGTGACTGGACGATCAGCAAGTCCGATTTTCCGGGCAAAGTCGAATTCTCGCTGATCGAACATCACAACGGCGGCATGTCGAACCATCAGTCCTTGTGGCCTGTATCTGTGTTTCAAGGCCTTGACGTATCGAAGGCCGCCAGGCAGGAGGTGAATTTCACCATCACGCGCGATGCTGGCAAGATCGAGTGCGAGGGATTTCTCAAAGATGGCGAAGGCGCCGGGCTGTTCCACTTCCAACCGGACCTGAACTATCCCCGGCAGATGGAGTCGCTGGGATTTCCTCTCGACGAGGAAAAGCAGTTCGCCATGGCAGTACAGGATGTCACACTCGATTTTGCGAAAGAGATGAAAGGTCAGCACCTGGGCGATCTCGATACCGACAAGCTGGTCGCATTCCGCATTTTCGGCGTCGATTCTGCATTTATCGAGGCGATGCATGCAGAAGGATTAAAGACTTCCGACAGCGATAAGTTTGTCGCTTTCCGCATTCATGGCGTAACGCCACAAATGGTGCGCACACTGCATCAGGCTGGATATTCCCCCGATGAAGATACCTTGATCGCGCTACGGATTCACGGTGCGACCCCGGAGTGGATGACGCAGATCAAGCAGCGCGGCTACGACCATCTGGATCTGGAAAAGATGATTGCGTTTCGCATCCACGGTGTCTCGCCTGAGTTTATCGACAAGATCCAGGGACTCGGCTATTCGCATCCCGATCCCGACGAACTGATTGCCATGCGGATTCACAACGTCACGCCGGAATACATTGCCGACATGCGCTCGCGAGGAATCAAGGATCTCAGCATCGACAAACTCGTGAGCATGAGGATTCACGGTATCGACTAGGAACCGTTATTTCAGGACTCTTCTCTGTTGAGTGAAAACTTGAAGGCCGCCCTTTTCCGGACGGCCTCTTTCTTCTTCTGGAGGAACTAGTGCGTGAAGGCGATGTTCAATCCAGTAGTGAAGATCACGTCATTCTTCTTCGATCCGATCGGCGGATTCGAGACATAAATATCGCCGAACTGGTTTTGCCAGCCGAACCATTTGCTGAGCTTCGTGACCGTGCCCAGATTGAAGATGAAACGATACTCGCCCGTGTCTTGAAGATTGGGATAGAAACCCAGGTTCTGCGTCACTACCGTGCTCTTGCCTAATTTTTGGTTGAGTTCTTCGCCCAAAGTCAAAGCTACAAAGCGGTTCGTCTTCCCGTAGGACTCGAAAATTCCGGTTGGAATGGTAGACGGCGGAGTCGGCGGAATCTCGGCTCCATTGGAATACGCTTCGTGGGTGTAGTTCAGGCCGCCAAGAAAGTCCAGAATTGTCCGATCCGACTTGATCGCATGGAAACCAAAACCACCAGTGTAGACCTGGCGCAAATCCAGAAACTGGAGAGCGTTTGCCATGAAATCGCCAGCGCCGAAAACGAAGAGCTTGGGATTCAGGTCGCGGTCATAGCGCAGGCCACCCGTCGTCAGGTTCGCTACGGTGCTGGGAGTCGCGAGATTATTAGTGGTGTCGATGGATGTCGCGTAGAGCGTGATTTTGTGGTTGAGAGAAGCATGGACCGCATTGAAGGCCAGCGCGAGGTTCTCAGTCTCGCTGTTCCCGCGTGCCACCGAGAATCCTACGTTGGCACCGCCTGTCCAGCCATGCAGCAGTCCGGGATGAAGCGATTTGTCGTAGGCTTCCTGCTCCGCGTCGTTACGGATCAGCGTCACGTCTCCCGTGGGGACTTCGACTGTGCCAGACGCCTTGGTCGCGATCTCCAGCTTCCCGTCAGTCGTGGCGACGGGCCCGACAGCGGTCTTTCCACCCTTCAGGGTGACGTGAAGGTCTTTGTCGGTCTTGATTTCCTGGACGGCATCCATTTGTAGCGTGACATCGCCAGCCGCGTCGGTATGGACGACCAGCGTCTTGCCGTCGGACTTCACGACGGTTCCGGTCAGGCGATCGCCGTTTTTCAGGGTCACCTGGTCGGCGAAAACAGCAGACGAGAGCGCAAAAACACCGATAAGAGTGAGGACTTCAAATTTCCGCAACACGGCCTACCTCCAGCTTGCAGAGTTTTTGAGGTTAAAACAGTTGGGAGCCCAAAACAGCGTCAGAACACAACTAGGGATACAGAGACGAAGAGGTGGAGATTACTGCTCGGCGACGGTTTTCGACGAGGAGTCGAATCAGCTCTTGGTTTCAGTGTTCTTGCTTTGCTCGTTGGAAGCCTGGGCAGGAGGATTGTCCTTCAGGCCATCCTTAAACCCACGAATGCCTTCGGCCAAACTCTTTCCAAGTTCGGGCAACTTCCTGGGGCCGAACAACAGCAGAGCGATAAGCGCTACGAGTAACCAATGCCACGGTGAGAACTCTCCCACAAGAACCTCCAGGGAAACGCACTACTTGACTGTCAACTTCTAGGGTAGTGGAGCCGTATAGGGAAGTCAAACGGCCCCAAAAAACAGCCTGAACATTGGCGCGGTTACCTCCGTGACCTTACCTCCGCATTCGCCAAAGGGCTATGTTTCAGAAGGCTTTCTGGTTGTGGCTCCGCTGTATTTTTCCTTGAGAAGCCGCTTCACCCAAGCCATTTCACCTTGTCGAGGGGTCTGGTGCGAGTCAAGATTTCTTTCATTCTGTTCCTGCTGATTCTGGCCGCTGAGCCGGTCTCTTCTCATGCTCAGATTGCCGACTCCCCATCGGTCAATACGACGCAATTGGCTGCCTGGCTGACCGGCGGAATATCGAGCGCGCGATTGATGCGCTTGGTCACCGACCGTGGGCTGGCCAATCTTCCGACACACCGTGAACTTCAACAGTTGGAGGTCTGCGGAGCGGGAAAAGACCTTATTAAAGTCCTGACTTCAGGCCATGTGCAGTCAGCTCAAATCGGCCCAGCGATTCCTGAAGCACTGCTGAAAGCTGCTGTTGAGACCCGGCAACAAAACCTGCACCAAGCTGAGCTTGCACTTCGCAGCGTTGTTACATCCGACAGCCAGAATTCTGCCCTGCACTTTGCCCTGGGCGTGATGCTCCGCCAGCAGGATCAATTCGACGATGCCGACGATGAGCTCGAACTTGCCGTCAAGCTCATGCCCGATTTGGCCGAAAACCACAGCGCCCTGGCCTATCTTTTTTATCGCCTCGATGACGGACCAAACGCGATCGCCGAGGCGCGGACCGCGCTCAGCATCGATCCCCAAAATACAGAGGCTTACCAATACTTGGGTCTCGGCCATTATTCGCTGGGACAGTATCAAGCGGCGATTCACGCCTATGCCGAGTCGCTATCCCGCGACCACGACAACGCTGACACACTCTACGACATGGGCATCGCGCTGCACGCGTCCGGAAATCTGCCGGGCGCAATCTCAGCCTATGAACGAGCCATTCGTATCAGGCCGGCGTTCTGGGAGGCCCACTCGAACCTGGGCCTGATCCGCCACGAAGAAGGAAATCTTGGGGCGGCGGAGAGGGAATATCGCGAGGCGAAAAAGATCGCGCCCGACGAAGCCTCGGTCCGCAACAACCTGGGAAACACCTACTGCGATCAGGGCAAGTTCGATGCGGCGATCGAAGAAATGCAGGAGCTTTACCGTCAGCATCCGGAGTGGCAGCAAGGCCACACCTGCCTGGCCAGCGCTTATATGGCCAAGAACAACTACAACGGCGCTGTGGCGGAATTGAAGCTGGCTGTTGAGCAGAACCCTGCGGGCGCCAACGAACACAGGACTTTGGGGCAAGCTCTATTGCTGGACAACAAGGTCGAAGAGGCCATTCGTGAGCTGCGCATTGCCGTGCAGCTAAATCCGGATTCGGATGTTGGTCACCACGTGCTCGGTACGGCTCTCTTTCAGCAGCAGGACCTGCATGCCGCCGAACGGGAATTTCGCGAAGCGTTGCGCGTGAAACCGAGCGCGGACAATCACTATTCGCTTGCAGCGTGCCTTATGACCGAAGATCGCTATCAGGAAGCACTGTCAGAGCTGGAAACGGCGGCACGGATCGATCCTGAGCGTTCGTTGTATCGCGCTCGCCGCGAAGAACTGCTGAAGTTGATGAAAGATACGAATTCGCGATGACCGGAATGGCGGTCCGGCCATTGGTTCAGTACGGACTCTAGTACTTCCGGTGCGTGCGGCAATCGGCGGGCACTACTTAACATTAAGAAGAGCCCTGGAACTCCATCAGGCTTTCGCAGGGAGTGGACGATGGCTACGAATCTCACGGGAAATCAGCAGAGCGCCGCAACAGCAGTGAAAGCAGCGATGGACGCCGGCGTCCGTCGAGCGGATTATTCGCCTGCACCAAAGGTTCCCGCCGAAGCGCTGCGCAAATCACAGGGCTACGGATTGCCATGCGCCAAGTGCCATCTTTACTATCCTGCCGATATCGATGCGTGTCCGACCTGCAAGCACAATGAGAGGGTTTCGCCGATCGCTCCGAAGTTGCCGCCAAGGGTGGCCCAGGCCGCGCCGGATCCAATACCCGATACTTCAGTGATCGAGCAGGAGCGCGAGGAATTTCTCCGGCAGTTCAAAGCCCAACTATTGGAAGCGCACTCGGGAGTCGCAAATGGCCCGGAAGCCATTTGCAAATTTGGAGAAAACCATCCGGGCGATCAGGCCGCCGCCGATATCTGCCAGAGTTGTTATGAACGTATACAGGAGCGCGCCGACGTTTGCGAAGCGGCGCTGCACATCGAACTGAAAGAGGCAGCACAGATTATTTATGACGCCGTTTGGGCCGATCCGTCAGACCCCAGCAAGACCTATCAGAATGCCGCCAGCGCGCTGTTAGGAGAATTGCGTAAACGGGCAGGAATCACGACCGTGCTGGGACCGTTCCAGC
>DATAUY010000122.1:0-25225 GCA_036268025.1 Candidatus Sulfotelmatobacter sp.
CGCCCTCATCCGTACGCCGCACTTCTATCGCAAACAGATGCAGCCCGAAAATCTGCTTGCGTTCTATCGCACCGTGGCCGACCGATCGCCGTTGCCGGTGATGATTTACAACGTGCCTATATTTACGGCTTACGACATCCCTTCTGAACTGGTGATCGAACTCGCGGGACATCCCAACATCATCGGAATCAAGGAATCGGGAGGCGACGTCGAAAAAGCCCGCAGGATGGTTGAAGGCACGCGCCACATTCGACGCACAGCGACAGTCACCGAAACCTTCGAGGCCGTCACGCCGCGCATGCGTGCAGCGGCACGCTTAAACGCCAATGGCGGAGGGGAATTGGTGCCCGTCGGCGTTTTGTCGGGATCATCCGAGACAAAGCCGTCTTCTTCGGCAGTGACCGTAGTCGGCACGATGAAGACTCGTCAGAAAGAAGTCGGGTTCCAGGTATTAGTGGGAGCGGCCCATAAACTCCATCCTTCGCTGGACGCGGGGGCGGTGGGAGCGATCCTTGCTTTCGCTTGTCCCGCGCCGACCGCATGCTACGAAATCTATGCCGCCTGGAAGGAAAGCGACGCGGAACTTGCGCGGCTCAAGCAAGAGCGGATATCAAAAGCCGCTGTGCGCATCGGTAGCGAGATCGGCATTGCTGGGCTGAAATATGCCATGGATCTCAACGGATACTATGGCGGTCCCCCCCGCCTACCCTTGCTCCCCCTCACCGCCGGCCAAAAAGTCGAAATCGAGCAACTGTTCTCCGATATCCGAAACTAAGGGCGGTTCCCCGGGCCGGCTTGAGATGTTTGCGTGAAGAGGAGTAAACTTAATTCGAACGAACGTTCGAATCAAATGGCAACCCCGTCGACTTCAACCCGAGTTGGCCGTCCAAGGCACCGGCAGACGCCCATCCCGGTAAGCCGCTACGATCAGCGTTTATCAGAGATTTTGGGGCATGCGGCGGAAGTATTCTGCAAGAAGGGATATGAGGGCGCTTCGATGCGCGACCTTTCCCGCGAAACCAAGATGTCGCTTGCGGGGCTTTACTACTACTTCGAGTCCAAAGAGCGACTGCTCTATCTCATCCAGAAACACACGTTCACGACAGTCGTGCAACGGCTGAAGACCCGACTCGAAGGTGTTTCCGATCCGGAAGATCGCGTCCGCATTTTCATCCTCAATCACCTGGAATACTTTTTGGCCAATCAGGCCGCCATGAAGGTTTTATCTCACGAAGCTGAGGTGTTGAAGAATGGCTTGGGTTCTGAGATAGCGGCGATCAAGCGCGAGTACTACCGCATCTGCCTGGGGCTGCTCGATGATTTGAAGCGCGAGCGTGGCCTGCAGTTCACGACACGGATCGCGGTCTTGAGCCTCTTCGGAATGATGAACTGGATCTACACGTGGCACAATCCGCGCGTGGATGCGAATGCTGATTCGATTGCCCGGGAAATGGGCGATCTTTTTGTGCGCGGTTTGACGGCAAACGGCAAGGGCCGTAAGTAACGACGAGAATTCGAAACTGGAGAGATCTCCAGACAAGGAGTTGTTCCCATGGCAACAACGATGCAGCCAGCAGGCGAAACTACAAAACAACTGGTCAACTACCGCACGGACGGAGGCGTCGCAGTCATCGAGATGTGCGATCCGCCGGCGAACACGTACACCTACGAAATGAACCGCCAGCTTGACGAGGCGATTCTTAAGGCGCGCATGGACAACGATGCCTACGTAATTGTCATGACCGGCGCGGGAGACAAATTCTTCTCGGCGGGCGCGAACATCAAAATGTTGTCGAGTGTCGACCCGACATTCAAGTACTACTTCTGCCTGCACGCTAACGAGATGCTGCTTCGGCTGGAGCACACGCCGAAGCTGGTGATCGCAGCCATCAACGGCCATTGCGTTGGTGGAGGGTTGGAAATCGCCATGGCTGCCGATATTCGTATTGCGCGCAAAGACGCGGGCAAGATAGGTTTGCCCGAAGTGAACCTTGGAGTCCTCCCAGGTACAGGTGGCACCCAGCGGCTGTCACGGCTCGTCGGAAAGAGCAAGGCGATTGAGCTGATGGTGATCGGTAATACCTTCTCATTTGAAGAAGCGCAGGAACTCGGCATCGTCAACGACGTTTTCGAGCGTGATGGCTTCATGAACAACATCATGGAATACGCGCGCCAGTTTTGTCCTCCGAACAAAGCGGCAAAGGCTGTGGGCCGCATCAAGCGCGCGGTGCAGACGGGATGCGAGATTCCGATGGAATCTGCCCTGGCCGTTGAGCGCGAGAACCAGCAAATCCTCTTCCAAAGCGAAGACGCAAAGGAAGGCCTGGCTGCGTACGTGGAAAAGCGGCCGGCGACGTTTAAAGCGAAATAGTTTGTGGAGGGACGGGCGCCCTCGCCCGTCCGCCGCGCCAAGCGCGGTTCTGGAGATCATCGATGCTGGCAGCGACGAAAGCGAATCTCAAACCCGGTAAGCTTTTCATCAATGGCCAGTGGGTCGAAGGCTCGAAGACCTTCGATACCATCAATCCCGCAACGGGCGAGGTGCTTACGCAAGTCGCGGAGGCATCGGCCTCAAACGTCGACCAGGCCGTTCAGGCCGCACGCGGCGCATTCGAAGACAGAAACGGTCCATGGCGCAAGCTCTCCGCCAGCGAACGCGGACGCCTGATCTGGAAGCTCTCCGATCTCGTCGAAAAAAACATCGAGGAACTTGCCGAACTCGAAACCCTCGACAACGGCAAGCCGATTTTCGAATCGCGCTATGTAGACATGCCGATGGTGATCGATGTCCTGCGCTATTACGCGGGATTGGCTACGAAAATCCATGGGGAGACCGTCAACACGTTCGAGGCGGCATTCACGTACACGTTGCGTGAGCCCGTGGGAGTTGTGGGCCTGATTGTCCCTTGGAATTTTCCGCTGCTGCTGGCGTCATGGAAGATCGGCCCTGCACTGGCGTGCGGAAACACGGTAATCCTCAAGCCCGCCGAACAGACGCCATTAACCACGCTGAAATTTGGAGAGTTGGTCCTCGAAGCGGGATTTCCAGCCGGAGTCGTAAACATACTTACCGGCGGCCCTGAGACCGGCAAGGCCATTGTCGCGCACCCGGGAATCGATAAGATTGCCTTTACCGGGTCGACCGCTGTCGGCAAGGAAATCATGCGGGGCGCTGCCGACACCCTGAAGCGCGTCACGCTCGAACTCGGAGGCAAGTCACCGAATATCGTTTTTGCCGATGCCGACATTGACAGCGCCGTGAAAGGCGCGATCAACGGAATCTTCTACGGCAAGGGTGAAGTTTGCAACGCCGGTTCGCGGCTGTTTCTTGAGAGCAAGCTAAAAGATGAATTTACCGAGAAGCTTGTCGCTCGGACCTCGAAGATGCGCCCCGCGGACCCCCTCGATCCGAAAACGCGCCTCGGCGCGATCGTAAGCCAGGAACAAATGCAGACCGTTCTTGGCTTCATCGAAGCCGCTAAGAAAGACGGAGCCAGGCTGGTTGCAGGTGGGAATCGCGTCTCGGTCGATGGCAGCAAAGGATTCTTTATCGAGCCGACGATCTTTGGCGACGTGAAAAACGATATGAAGATCGCGAAGGAAGAAATCTTCGGTCCAGTGCTTTCAGTATTGTCCTTTGATGACATCGACGAGGTCATCGAGCAGGCAAACAATAATGCTTACGGCCTCGCTGCCGCCGTCTGGACTCGGGATCTAAAGAGAGCGCACAACGTCTCGCGCAGACTGAAGGCTGGAACAGTCTGGATTAACACCTACGGTTTGATGGACGCATCGCTGCCATTTGGCGGATACAAAAGTTCCGGCTTCGGCCGAGAACTCGGAGCGCACGCCATTGAGCACTACACCGAACTGAAGACCGTTTGGTTGAACATGGGATAGGAGCAGCAATGGCAATTAGCAGTTAGCGCCACGAATTAACCCGTGGATTCAAAGATTCGGCTAGTTGCCAATTGTTAATTGCTGGCAGATAAAAAGCGCTAATCAGCAATGGAGTTAACACCATGCCGGGTAAAGTAGCAAAAATCGGAACGTTCAGTGAATGGGAAGGCCTGTTCAACGACTGGCGTAAGGACATCGGCGTCAACACCAGTGAGATCGAGGGCTTCCACTTCGACACGCTTTACGGCGCCATCGACACCGAAGACATCGAGTTCGGCCACTATAAGGGTCGCCGCAAGTGGGAAAACCTGCGCCAGATGCCCACGCAGCAAATGCGCGATGCGCTGATGAATATGATCGTCTATCAGGGCGACACGGAGTTCGCGAGCGTCGAGCAGCAGCGCAATCTGCTCGACAACGCTCCGACCGATTGGGACCGCCGCGCGATCACACGTGTGATGATCGAAGAGATGCGACACGGTTGGCAGATGTGTGCGTTGCTGGTTGACCATTTTGGCTACTCCGGCAAGGTCGAAGCGCAGAAGATGCTCGAGCGCCGCGCCTTCGAAAACAAGCGGCTGTTGGGCGCCTTCAACGTAGACGTCGATAACTGGATGGACTTTTTCACATACACGGACTTCGTCGACCGTGACGGCAAATTCCAGCTCCAGATGTTGAAATATTCCGCGTTCGCGCCTTTGGGACGTTCCATGTCGTACATGCTGCGCGAAGAAGCATTCCACATGGGTACGGGCAATGATGGTATCCGCCGGGTCGTCGAAGCTGGAGTGCTGCCTGCATGGCTGATCCAGAAATATCTCAACAAGTGGATCTCGAGCTCCTACGATTTGTTCGGCACAGACCACTCTTCATCAGCACATTGGGCCTACGTGTGGGGCATCAAGGGACGCTACGACGAACCGAAGAACGAGCAGGCCGCGGATCTGGATGATCTGAACGACTACAACCGTAACCTTTATCGCGAAGAGGTCGCCGGATTGATCGAGCGTTTTAATCACTCACTGAAGCCGGGCGAACCAAAACTGTATGCCCCGAACATCAAATTCAATCGCTTCATCGGGAAATATGCGAATCAGAAGTTTCATGCGCAGACCGGCGAACTGATCGAAGACAAGTATTACGAGGAACACCTGCGGAACTACTTGCCAGGTTTGGCCGACCGCAAGCTTCTGCTTGATATCATCGAAACAGAGAAAAAGTGGATCGCCGAAAAGACCGGCGCTCGCGATCCGCTGTCGTCAATCGGAGAAGTGCGGAAGTCGGCGATCAACCTCTAAGAGCGGATCTCACCACAGAGTCGCAGAGATACGGAGAAATGCTTGGCAGGTTCCGCAACGGAAGTAATCGGCACGCGAGTTGCTGTCGGCATCGATCCGCCGGTAGCCCGCATCACGTTGAACCATCCTCCGCTTAATGTCATCGACATTCCGATGATGGAAGAACTCTCGGCAGCCCTGGTCGAGGCGGAAGCCCAGGCGCAAGTCTCCACAATCCTGGTTCGTGGCGCTGGCAAAGCATTCTCGGCGGGAGTTGACGTGGCGGCGCACACTCCCGACAAAGTTGAGGAAATGCTCGCGACATTTCACGGCGTCATTCGTACGCTGGTTGCGAGCAGGAAGGTCACGATTGCCGCGGTGCATGGGCCATGCCTGGGCGGAGGCGCCGAGTTGGCAATGGTCTGCGATCTGGTCATTACGGCCAACGACGGTCAGTGGGGTTTTCCCGAGATCACGCTGGGATGCTACCCCCCGGTCGCGTGTGCCGCTCTGGCGGCATTGATCGGACAGAAACGTGCCGCCGATTTGATTCTGACCGGAAGATCCATCGATGGGAGTGAAGCGGCGGCGATCGGCCTGGCGACTGAGGCCGTCCCTGACCATCAGTTGGAGTCTGCCGTAGACAAATGTGTTCAGAGACTTCTGACTCTGAGCCCAGCAGCGCTTGCAATCGCGAAGAAAGCTTTCTACGCCTGGGACGCCGCACACTTTGACAAGGGACTCGCGCGCGCGGAGAAACTTTATCTTGAAGAATTGATCAAGACTGCTGACGCCCAAGAGGGCATTCGCGCCTTTATGGAAAAACGGCTGCCGAAATGGCAAGGGAAGTAGATACTCAAAAGGAAATGGACTACGAAATTAACGTCGAAGAAGTAAAGGCAAAGCGAGATTCCGGCGCCGCCTTTACGCTACTCGATGTTCGCGAGCCTTGGGAGTTTCAGACTGCGCACATTGATGGTGCGAAGCTGATGCCGATGGGCGATGTTCCGTCACGCGCACATCAGGAACTCGATCCAGAAGACCACATCATCGTTTTCTGCCATCATGGCGTGCGGTCGATGAATGTCACGGCATGGCTTCGGCAGCAGGGATTCGAAGAGGCGCAATCCATGCGCGGTGGCATTGACGCGTGGTCGCGTTCCGTCGACAGCAAAGTGCCGTTATACTAGCTTCCGCGTCGAAAAGCAGGTTCCTCACCGCCGCTTCGCGCCGGGTTCGGAATGACAGCCTGGAACGCGAAGGAACTGCGAACGCCTCCATGATCACCGACTGCCACATTCACATCCAACCGATGGAAATGTTCAAGCCCCACGCGCTGGAACTGGTCAAGAGAAAGCGCGCCAACTTTGACCAGATCGTAGAATTCTGCCGCTCCCCCAAGGCGTTTCTCAAGTTCATGGACGCGAGCGGCATCGACCGGGCGATGCTGATCAACTATGTCGCACCGGACGTAATTGGTTTTACCAGCGGTGTGAATCAGTTTGTTGCTGACTACGTCAAAGAGGATCCGAAGCGGCTGCTCTCGTGCGGCAGCGTGCATCCCCGCCAGACGACGAACGTGATGGCTGACGTCGAGCAGCTCCTGCGGCTCCGGATTCAGATGATCAAGATCCACCCGCCGCACCAATTACTGTTTCCGAACGAATACCTGACCGGCGCAAAGGAGTTGGAAATCATCTACCGTGCTGCGGAAGCCAACGGAGTACCGGTGATGTTCCACACAGGCACGTCCATCTTTCCGGGAGCCCGAAACAAGTACGGCGATCCAATTTATGTGGACGATGTCGCCGTGGATTTTCCGAAGTTAAAAATCCTGCTCGCGCACGGTGGCCGCCCGCTGTGGATGCAAACGGCATTTTTCCTCGTGCGGCGGCATGCCAATGTTTATCTCGACATCAGCGGCATTCCGCCGAAGACACTGCTGGAATATTTTCCGCGCCTTGAAGAAATTGCACACAAAACACTGTTCGGCACCGACTGGCCCGGCCCGGGCGTTCCGGACATCAAGAAGAATCTCGACGATTTCCGCGCGCTGCCGCTCAGCGAAAGGATCCAGGAGCAAATTCTCAGCAGGACGGCGCTTACAATTTGGCCGGCGTGAGCGCCATTGCACACCACCAAACCGGCGCGCACCTTGGAAAGTTCGAGTCGTTTCAGGTATAAAAAGAGGTTGCACTTCCCGCGTCTCTCCTCACGCGGTCCGGCAACCAATAAAATAATCTGAGGCCTGGCGAAAAACGAATGTCGACCGTCACTACAACCCATTCCCCTAAAGGCCTCGAGGGGATCGTCGCGACTACTTCCAAGATCTGTTACATCGACGGCGACCGGGGCATCCTCGCATATCGCGGCATCGACATTCACGAACTCGCCGATCACTCAAACTTTGAGGAAACCTGCTATCTCTTGTGGTTCGGCAAACTTCCCACCGAAGCGGAACTCCGGGGACTGCGCGAGCGCCTGGCGGCGGAACGTAAGCTCGATCCGGCGATCATTGACATGTTGCGCAAGGCGCCGCGGGAAGCTCTTCCCATGGATGTCTTGCGGACCGTGGTTTCAGCGCTATCGTTTTACGATCCCGACCGCGCCAAGAACGATCACGATGCCAATATCGCCAAAGCAATTCGCCTGACCTCGCAAATCGCGATGATTGTCGGCGCTTACGATCGCATCCGCAAAGCACAGCCGGTGGTTGAGCCTGACCGTTCTTTGTCGCATGCCGCGAACTTCCTATGGCAGCTTACGGGTAAAAAACCTTCTTCGACGGCTGAGCGCGCGCTCGATATTGCCCTGATTCTTCATGCGGACCATGAACTAAATGCTTCGACATTTGCGGCCCGAGTAACGGCGGCTACGCTTTCCGACATGCACTCGGCGATCACCTCGGCTATCGGAGCCCTCAAAGGCCCGCTGCACGGTGGCGCTAACGAATCCGTGTTTCGCATTCTCGACACGATCGATCGCCAGGGCGGCGACGCGGTCGAGTACGTGAAGGGCATGCTGGCACAGAAAAAGAAGGTTCCGGGCTTCGGACACCGCGTCTATCACACGGAAGATCCTCGGGCGACCCATCTGCGGGCCATGTCGAAGGACCTGTGCGAATCTGCGGGACAGCCGAAGTGGTACGAGATGTCGAGCATGATCGAGGCCTTCGTGAAGGCCGAAAAGAAGCTCAACGCCAACGTCGATTTCTATTCGGCTTCGACGTATCACATCCTCGGCATCGCCATGGATCTGTTCACACCTGTATTCGCGGTGTCACGCGTCAGCGGCTGGGCCGCCCATGTGATCGAGCAGCTGGATGACAACCGACTGATCCGTCCGCGCGCGGAGTATATCGGCCCCGAGTATCCCAACCGTTACGTTCCAATCGATAAACGTGCGTAGAGACGTTCCTTGCAACGTCTCCTTTCCCACAAAGTCGACTGCCTCTGCCAGCAAGAGACGTAGCGAGCTACGTCTCTACGGGTGCGACCTCTTTTACTGCCCAGATGAAATAGACCGGAATCCCCGCGAGCGTCAGGCCTAATCCTATCAATGACGGTACTGGCCTCGTCATCAACATATTTCCTAGAAACCACAGAGTGATCGCGAGGAACAGCACCGGCGTTACGGGATATCCCCACATGCGATAAGGGCGCGGCAGTTCCGGACGCTTCACACGCAGCACAATCAATCCGGCGACCATCGCGCCGTACGAGAGCCAAAGTCCGAACATGGCATAGTCGATAAGGGACTCGTAAGAACCGCTCAGCAGCAGCGCCGCCGCCCAAATGCCCTGCGCTACGATCGAAAATCCAGGAGTCTCATGGCGTGGATGGACTTTGGCAAAGCTACGGAAGAAAAGCCCGTCGCGGGCTTGAGCGAAATAAACTCGCGGGCTGGTGAGGAAACATCCGTTCAACGTTCCGATGATTGACATCAGAATAATAAGCGAGACCAGTTTTCCTCCGGCACTGCCGAGCACTCTTCCGGCAGCATCTGCACCAACATGGCTGCTGGCTGCAATTTCCGGAATGGACATCACTCGCAGGTAAGCAATGTTCGCGAGAACGTAAATCAGAATGCAGATCGCCGTCCCCATAGCCAGGGCCAGCAGGATATTCCGGCGGGGATTGCGAATCTCTCCCGCGACAAAGCTCAATTGGACCCATCCGTCGTAGGCCATGACGCACGCGATCAATGCGACACCGAAGCCGCCCAGGGTGAATCCAGCATTTACAGGCGCGACGGTTGCCGCATGGTGACTGCCGAACAACAGCGCGCTGCCGATGATCAGCAGAAGTCCGGCTACCTTTGCTGCGGTGAAGATCTTTTGCACGAACGCAGCCGCCGTCGCTCCCCAGTAATTGATGGCTGTGAAGACGGCGATCGCGCCCAGACCGAGAAGCTTGGATGCGACGCCGGACAACGGAACGAAATATGAAAGGTACAAAGCCAGCGTGACGGCCAGCCACGCGACTTGCGCCGTGCGGGCGACCAGGAAGTTCGACCATCCGCAGAGAAACCCCACCAGCGGCCCGTAGGATTCACGCAAGAAAACATACTGACCACCAGTAGAAGGAAGCATCGCGCCAAGCTCGGCGCAAGCCAGGGCCCCGAAGAAGGAAACGATTCCAGCGAAGATCCACACGGCCAGAATTACAGGGATTGACTTCAGTTCCTGGGCCACCAGGTTGGGGACGAGAAAAATTCCGCCCCCGATCACGATTCCCACGACGATTGAAAGCGAGTCGAGAAGGCCGAGTTTGCGTGGGAGGTCGGAAACTGGAGAGGCTGTCTCGAGGGCGGGCATCGGGCGAAAGGCTACCGGGTTCGGCCGGCAAGGTCAATCATGTTCATGCTTGTTCTAAGGAGCACGTCTTCAAGATCTTGCGGATCGCTTTGCTATAATGGGGTGCTGCCCGGCAGTTGCAATTCCGTGCGGAAGTGGTGGAACTGGCAGACACACCATCTTGAGGGGGTGGCGCCGAAAGGCGTGGGGGTTCAAATCCCCCCTTCCGCACCATAATTTGCTCGTCAGAGCGTACCCAGAACTAGCGCTTTCAGGAAAAACTAAATGATTTATCTTGTCACCACCGTACACATTCTCGTCTGCTTGTTCATCATCATTGTGGTCCTGTTGCAAAGCGGCACCAGCGGAGATATTTCCGCAGCTTTCGGCGGACAAGGCAGCCAGACGGCCTTCGGTCCCCGCGGCGCTGCCAGCGCGCTTTCCAAGGTCACGACCTGGTCGGCTGTGGCTTTCATGGTTACTTCCATTGCGCTCTCGGTTTATGCGAGCAAGCGCAGCGGGCCAGGTTCGGTGTTGCAGGGCGTGAAATCGCAGCCCGCGAAGACGCAGCCGGCCTCGCCAGCTCCAGTAGCGCCAGCTCCGAAACAACAAAAATAGGCGGAAAGTTCAAGGAATCTCATGGGGCGGACACTCGTGTCCGCCCCTATTTCTTTCCTGTTCCCGTCGGAGAATACTACGCTCCGGAAGCGGAAGTTCCAGCGTTTTCCTGACACGACTACAGACTCTCCCGTAATTGTATTTGCCCGACAGAGGATGTACCATCCGAAGAGGATGTTGTCAGGAGGCGTCGTTTATGTCAGATCGTGACGGCAGCAGTTTTGTATGGTTCCTCGCAGGACTCGGCCTAGGAGCATTGGCAGGTGTCCTGTACGCGCCACGTTCAGGCAGCGAAACCCGCGAGGTTCTGCGGGCACGCGCCGAAGAGGGCCGCGACTATATGCGCAGCCGCGCGCGTGAAGTCAAAGAACAGGTCAAAGACCAGGCTTCACAATGGGCCGATAAGGGCCGTGACGTCGTGAATACACAGAAGGAACAGTTCCGTGCCGCTTACGAGGCGGGCCGGCAAGCTTATCACGAAGCCACCAGCGAGACCGGAACGACGAAGTAATAGCCGCGCCGGCTTTCTTTCGCGCGCAGCGGAGTTTGCCGGAGGATCTTTATGGACAGCAAGCTGACAGTGTTTGTCTTTTTGACGGGGATCGCGGTGCTCTTGCAAGCGGGTGTTCTGCTGGCAATGTATGTGGCCATGCGCAAGAGCGGCGAGCGTATGGAGGCCCTGGCAACCGAGGTCAAAACCAAGCTCATGCCGTCGGTATTGCAGGCTCAGGAGATCATGACTGAGATGCGCCCGAAGCTGGGCGTCATCGTCGATAATCTTCAGGATACTTCAACGCTGGTACGCTCCCAGGTCCAGCGCGTGGATGCGACGGTAACCGACGTGGTCGACCGCACCCGCCTTCAGGTCATCCGGGCCGACGAACTGTTTACCCGCACGTTGGATCGCGTTGAGCAAACATCGGAAGTAGTGCAAAAGACCGTGGTGTCCCCGGTCCGCCAGATTTCTGGCTTGATGCAAGGCATTACCGTCGGGCTCGAGTTCCTTTTCGCCGGCCACAATCGCAGGAACGGCGGAGGACGCGAAGAACGCCGCCCCGTCCCCCAGGACGAGATGTTTATCTGAGCTGTTGATGGCCACCAATTTCTATTCCCCCCCGCCTCGGAAGACGATCGTCTGGAGTTCCCAATCTCCCCGCTTTCTAACCGCAGCATTCACCGCTGGGGCACTCTTTCTCGTCACGCTGGTCGCTGCCGCGCAGAAGAAAGAAATCATCTGGAGCGACAAAGAAAAGCCCATCGCCGATCAATTCGAAACCCTGCGAAGCCTCGACGACGCTTCGCGGGTCCGCGTAACCAAAGATCTCGCCCTGCGAATCCGCCAACTGCCCCCGACTCCCAATAAGCTCGGATTGGCCGGAGGCCTCACGCATATGGCGACTGAAGGCGATTTTGGCCGCGAAACGTTGCAGGAGGTCACCACCACTCTTGCCCTGGCGTTGCGAGAGATGCCTCCAGCCAGAAGAGATAGCGGGCCGAGCCGCCATTACATCGAACTCGCGCAGCTTGTGCGTTACGAACATATGAAGGCTGAGTCGAACGATCCTCAGTATGAGGAAGCGATGGCAAAGCTGGCGGCGATCGATGAAGACCGCAAGAATGCCGACTTCACCCTCAGCGATATAGAAGGCGAAGAGTGGCACAAGCAGGAATTGCACGGCAAAGTCGTTCTGATCAATTTCTGGGCGACATGGTGCGCGCCGTGCCGCAAAGAAATGGCCGATCTGCAAAACGTGTTCGACCAGTACAGCCCGCGAGGGCTGATTGTCCTCTCGATCTCCGACGAGGCGAGCGCCAAAGTGCAGCCCTTCATAGAACAACTAGGGATTTCGTATCCGGTGCTGCTCGATCCCGGCGGAAAGGTTCACGCGCTTTATCACGTCGAAGGCCTGCCGAGAAGTTTCGTTTTTGATCGCAATGGCAACCTGGTCGCGACGGCGATTGATATGCGTACTCGTGGACAATTTCTAGAGATGCTGGCACAAGCGGGCATAAAATAGGGGTTACAAATGCGTTATCTCGTCCGAGCACACCTCAAACCGGGCTGCGAAGCCGAACTGCTCAAAGCGATCGAGAATGAAACGCTTGGGCGGGGCTCGGTAGCGGAAGGGGAATATCTCCGCAACATGAAAGACGCTCGCCTTTGCGCCGATGAAACGGCGCGATGGGTGGAGGTCTGCTATTGTCCGACCCCGCTTCAGGAAGAGCGTCCGTACGGGGAGGAGTTTTTCGACCTGACACGCGTACAGGATGCGCACGACCGCCGCAAATGTCGCGACGAGAATGGAACTGAACCGTGGGCCTGTGGCAATTGCGATTGCACAGTTAGGCTAGAGAAAAGACTGAAAGCATCCGGACTCCCATTCCTGAAGTCGCTGCACAAAGAACGTTAACCCGTCGTCGTCCGATCGTGGGGAATCAACCAGCATTGCGCTACAATCAATCGTAAGGCTCTCCATGAATCGCTTTGCGGCAATGCTCCTCGTCCTTTGCTTCTTAACAATTCCATCCTTCGCCCACTCCAGCGCGAATAACCCATACGCGGGAGATCGTGCTTCAGCAAAAGCGCTTAAGAAGCAGCAGAAAGCGCAGAAGAAATACTTGAAGGCCCAGCGCAAGGCACAGAACAAGATGTTCAGGAATAGCCAGAAGAAGACTCACTATCCGCAACATCAGTACTAGCCTGTTACGTAATCCAGCCGCCGCCCACCACGACATCTCCGTTATAAAAAACAGCCGCCTGGCCTGGAGTGATAGCGCGCTGCGGCTCATCAAACGCAGCTAGAATCTCATCGCTTCCAACCCGCTCGATTACTGCCGCGGCAGGCTCGTGGCGATGGCGAATCTTTATAGTCACCCGCATCGGCTCAGCGAGATCGTCAATCGAGATCAGGTTCGTACGGCGGACGCGAAGAGTGCGTGAATAGAGATGCTCATCGCCGCCGACGATCACCCGCTTCTCCGCGCCGCTAATCTGAATCACATACAACGGTGAGCCGGTGGCGACGCCGAGTCCCTTGCGCTGGCCCACAGTGAAGTTGTGGATGCCGCTGTGCCCGCCGATTACTTCGCCATTCGTCGTGACGAGTTCGCCTGACGTATCGGGCAAGCTTTCGCCCTGCTCGGCGAGGTAGGCATCGATGAAGCGCTTGTAGTCCCCGCCGGGAACGAAGCAAATCTCCTGCGAATCGGCCTTTTCCGCGATCGCCAGACCGTGCTTGTGGGCAAGCTCGCGGACTTCGGGCTTCGTCATATCACCCAGCGGGAAAAGCGTGCGGCTGAGCTGGTCTTGCGTAAGGCCGAAGAGAAAATAGGTCTGATCCTTGCTGTGATCCGCAGGACGCTTAAGCAGCCAGCGCCCGCGCACCTCGTCATACGAAACGCGAGCATAATGTCCGGTTGCGACGCGCTCGGCGCCGATCTGGCGCGCAACGACCAAAAGCTGGTCGAACTTCAGATGATTGTTGCACAGGCTGCACGGAATCGGCGTACGTCCCGAGAGGTATTCTTCGACGAACGGCCGCACCACATCGCGCTCGAAGCGATCCTCATGATTGACCACGTAGTATGGAATGCCGATCTGCTTGGCGACACGACGCGCATCGTACACATCGTCGAGCGAGCAGCAGCGTCCTGTCACGGACTCAGGCATGCCTTCGCGGCCGGCGAGGCGGCGCTGGTTCCACAGCTGCATCGTCAGACCGATGACGTCGTGCCCTTCGGCGCGCAGCATGGCCGCAACGGTGGAGGAATCCACACCGCCCGACATGGCTACGGCAATGGTGTCATTACTCATGTACCTTTCCATAACTGGGCGACAGCTCCCGCAAGCGCGCCACTGTTTCCAAGACCAGCGCGAGCGCGAAGTCTACGTCTTCTTCCGTCGTCTGCTTGCCCAGGCTGAAGCGGATGCTTGCCCGCGCCTGCGATGACCGCAGGCCCATCGCCAGCAACACATGCGATGGCTCAATCGCGCCTGATGAACACGCCGCGCCTGTGGACACTGCCAGTCCCTTCAAATCGAGCGCAATCACCAGCGACTCGCCCTCAATGTGATCGAAGCGGATATTCGTCGTAGTCGGGACGCGTGGAGCACCGGCGCCGTTAACACTCGCATCCTCGATCCGGCTCAAGATTCCTCGCTCCAATCTGTCCCGTAGCACGGCCATCTTCTTGTCGTCACCGCGGTCAAAGGCGGATTTTGCGATCTCCGCAGCCCTTCCCAAGCCAACAATCCCCGGAACGTTTTCGGTTCCCGCGCGCCGCGAGCGCTCGTGCCGCCCTCCATAAAACAGCGGCTTGATCTTCGTTCCCTTCTTTAGATAGAGGGCGCCTACGCCCTGCGGCGCATGAATCTTGTGCCCAGAGATCGTCAGTGCGCGGCAGCCGATTCGCTTGACGTCCACGGACACTTTTCCCGCCGCCTGCACGGCGTCAGTATGAAAACAAACATTAGCTTCCGCAGCGATCTTTCCGATTTCCTCGACTGGTTGCAACACGCCGGTTTCGTTGTTCGCCATCATGATCGAGATTAGCTTCGTGTTCGGCCGCAGGGCGCGCTTCACGTCATCCGGATCGACTACACTGCGGCCATCCACCGGCAGAAATGAAACTTCGCAGCCGGTCTCATCCAGATGCTTCGCGGCATGCAGCACTGCATGATGCTCGATGCTTGACGTGATCACATGGTCGCCAGCTTCTACGAAGCCTGCGATTGCAAGGTTATCGCCTTCCGTTCCGCCGCTGGTAAAAATGATCTCCGACGGGCTCGCCCCCAGCAACGCTGCCACCGCTTCGCGCGCATCTTCGACCGCAGCCCGAGTCTCCTGCCCATGGCTGTGAATGGACGACGCGTTCCCGAAGTGCTCTCCGAAATATGAGCGCATGGCCTCGAAGACCTCGGGCATCACTGGCGTAGTCGCGTTATTGTCGAGATAAACCCGGCGCATACAAGTCTGCTCTATTTTACGGGATTATTCGCAGAGACGTAGCTTGCTACGTCTTGCCGGAAGCATCAGATACGTGGGGCAAGAAGAGACGCGGCAGGCAACATCTCTGCGCTCAATACTTCACGATGGCTGCAAACGACTTCGGGTCGAGCGAGGCTCCGCCGACCAGGGCGCCATCAATCTCTTCCTGCGCCATGAGTGACGAAACATTTTCCGGTTTCACTGATCCCCCGTAGAGGATGCGCAACCTGATGGCGAAATCTCCGCCGAAAATCTCAGTCGCCTCGCGCCTGATCACTGCGTGGGCCTGGGCTGCGAGTTCCGGCGTCGCAGTTTTCCCAGTTCCAATGGCCCAAACCGGTTCGTAGGCAACGACCAATCTTTCCGCCTTCTTCGCGGAGATCGCGTGAAATGCGCGAACACATTGGCGACGAAGAACATCGTCCGTCATCCCAGCCTCGCGCTCTTCAAGGACCTCGCCGACACAGCAGATGGCCGAGAGCCCACTTTCGAGCGCTGTCTTCAGGCGGAGATTGACCGTGTCGTCGGTTTCGCCAAAGTACTGCCGCCGTTCGGAATGCCCGACAATCACATGTGTCACGCCCAGGCAAAGCAGCATGGGCGCCGAGATTTCGCCCGTGAAAGCGCCGTCAGCCTTCCAGTGGACGTTCTGCACTCCGATGGCAACATTCGAACCACGCGCCGAGGCGACAGCTGCGTCCACGTCTGTATACGGAGGGCAGACTACGATTTCATCGCGACCATGTCCGGCTACCATCGGCAGGAACTCGCGGAAGTATGCCCGCGTCTCGTCGGGATTTTTGTACATCTTCCAGTTTGCCGCCATTACCTTCTTTCTCATGAGTGCGCCTTTCCGATAGAACCTTCGTGAAGCAATGTTTGACCGCAAGACGAACTAGTAGTGTAACGTCCCTAATCGCAAGAATTGCGAGTCGTACAAATTGGCTGCGAATGATTCACATACAATAATTAGGCCATGCCGGGACCAGATCCCTTCAATTTACAGCGCTTCGTAAATGCACAGGCTCCTGTCTTTCAAGACGTTCGAGCCGAACTGCAGAGCGGTGCCAAGGTGAGCCATTGGATGTGGTTCATCTTTCCCCAAGTCAAGGGTCTGGGCAGCAGCGGCATATCGAAACAATTTGCGATCTCTTCGCGGGAGGAAGCCAAAGCTTATTTGAATCATCCCATTCTCGGAGAAAGACTCAGGGAATGCACTCGCTTGGTACTTGCGGTAGAAGGGAAGTCGATCACAGAGATTTTCGGCTACATCGACGATAAGAAATTTAGATCGTCCGTCACGTTGTTTGCGCAAGTCTCGTCAAACGACAAAATCTTCAACGAAGCTCTCCGGAAATATTTTGACGGCGTGCCTGACGCCATGACGCTGCGGCTCCTCTGAAAATTGCCCAGCCTCATTTCTTGTCGTTCAGCGCTTCGACGCCAGGCAGCTTTCGCCCTTCCAGGAATTCGAGCGAAGCGCCGCCACCTGTCGAGATGTGCGTGATCTTGTCAGCTACGTTCGCCGCATGAACAGCGGCAACTGAATCACCGCCTCCGACGATCGAAATCGCACCTGCATTCTCAGCAATTGCATGAGCGATCTTGAACGTTCCGCGCGAGAATCCCGGAACCTCGAAGACTCCCATCGGACCGTTCCAGACGATGGTGCGCGCCGTAGAAATCTCCTCTGAAAACAATTCGATCGTCTTCGGCCCGATATCAAGCGCCATCTTGTCGGCGGGAATTGGCTGGCCCTCTCCAATCTGTTGTACAACCGCATTGGCCGCGGGCTTCATGGCGGCGACATGATCAATCGGAAGCAGCAGCTTCACGTTTCGTTTCTTCGCTTCGACCAGCAGGCTCTTCGCGAGGTCAATCTTGTCCGCCTCAAGCAGTGATTTGCCGATTTCCTGTCCCTGGGCCTTGAGGAAGGTATAAGCCATCCCTCCACCAATGATCAGCGTGTTCACTTTGTTCAATAGATTTTGGATCACGCCGATTTTGTCGCTGACTTTGGCCCCGCCCAGGATCGCAACGAATGGTTCCTCGGGATCCGCCAGCGCTTTGCCTAGATATTTCAATTCCTTTTCCATGAGCAGCCCGGCGGCGCACTGCTTCATGAATTTCGTGATGCCTTCGGTCGAGGCGTGCGCGCGATGCGCCGACCCGAACGCGTCGTTCACGTAATACTCGGCCAGCTTGGAAAGTTGCTTGGCGAACTTCTCGTCGTTCGCCTCTTCTTCTGCGTGAAAGCGCAGGTTTTCAAGCAGCAGCGTCTGCCCCATCTCGAGCTGTCCCGCGACCTCTTCCGCCTCCGGGCCCACGCAATCGGGACAGAATCCAACGTTCTCTCCGCGCGCCAGTTCCTTGTCGAGCAGCATGCGCAGCCGTTCGGCCACGGGTTTGAGGCTCATCTTCGGATTCGGCTTGCCCTTTGGACGTCCGAGATGCGATGCGAGAATCAGCCGCGCCCCATGCCGCAAGGCGTATTCGATGGAGGGGAGCGTCTCGCGAATGCGTGTGTCGTCCATGACGCGCCCGTCTTCAAGCGGTACGTTGAAATCCACGCGCATGAAGATCCGGTTGCCGCTCAGCGGCAAATCACGAATGGAAAGTTTGGACATGGCTTGGAAGCCCTCTTGCAGAAAATTAGGAGTAGCGCCGCCGTCCCGGCGGCTGTCTTGGCGGCGTCTCGCCGCCGCAAGCGAGGGCATGACCCCTCGCGACAGCCGGCAAGATGCCGGCGCTCCGCTTTACAGCCCCTTGCCTGCGATGTAGTTGATCAGGTCGCGGACGCGTGAGGAGTATCCCCACTCGTTGTCGTACCAGGAGATCACCTTCACGCAGTTTCCGCCGACCACCATCGTGCAGGGAGCGTCCACGATCGAAGAACGGCCGTCACCTTTGAAATCTGACGACACCAATTCGTGCTCCTCAAAGCCCAGATATCCCTTCAGCGGGCCCGACTCCGATGCCTTCTTCAGCGCGGCGTTCACTTCTTCTTTCGTCGTTTTCTTTTCGACCCACACAACCAGATCGACGACCGAAACGTTCGGCGTCGGCACGCGCATGGAGAATCCATCGAGTTTGCCTCCAAGCTCCGGCAACACGAGTTTCAAGGCCTTCGCCGCTCCTGTTGTCGTGGGAATCATATTGATCGCTGCGGCGCGCGCGCGCCGCATATCTTTGTGCGGGAAGTCGAGAATCACCTGATCGTTGGTGTAAGAGTGAATAGTCGTCATGGTGCCGCTGACGATCTTGAACTCGTCGTTCACGACCTTGGCGATCGGTGCCAGGCAGTTCGTGGTGCAGGAGGCGTTTGAAATCACGTTGTGCCTCGAAGCTTCGTATTTCTCGTGATTCACGCCCAGCACGACCGTGAGATCCTCATTCTTCGCCGGGGCTGAGATGATGACTTTCTTCACCGAGCCGCGCATGTGCTTCTTGGCATCGTTGGCGTCGGTGAAGCGTCCCGTGGACTCGACCACAATCTGTGCGCCGACCGAATCCCAAGGCAGGGCGGCTGGATCTTTCTCTTTGAAGACTTTGATGGTCTTGCCGTCGACGCTGACGCTGTCCGGCCCGGCAGTGACCTGATTCGGCAGATTGCCGAGCACTGAGTCGTACTTCAACAAATGGGCCAGAGTGTTCGGGTCGGTAAGATCGTTCACCGCCACGAACTCGATATTGGGGTCTTTGAGCGAGGCACGCAGAACGTTGCGGCCAATACGTCCAAAGCCATTGATGCCAACTTTAATTGCCATGCTTCCTCCGCAGCTTTATGAAGGGATTACAGATTAGATTTCGGATTGAGTTGTAAACCAATGATGTTAGCAGGGAAGTGGAAGAGCCGTAAACGGCTTGTCTCTGTCCCTTCACCAAGGCGGGGGGTTACGGAAATCTCAGCGCCAATCTTCGCGAACCCGAAGCGCTGTTCTTCATCGCCACTCAAGGATGGCGATGCAGTACGTGTACCGCAATGTCAGGCCAGAATTCCCGAAATGTATTGGTAAGAGCATCGCGGCCCATGGCCCAGCCAAATTTGACCGCGAGCGCTCCCACCGTGCGGTCTGCGCGCGGATAGTAAGTTGTTGAGATTCCCTGCGCTATCGCGCGGCCAAAGACTTCAGACGCGTTGAACGTGTTGTGGCCGTGATAATCGGGCGTAATGAGAATGCGGGTGGACGCGTAAATTCCGCGTTTAAAGATACTGCCGTTGCCGGCGCCGCGCGCATAATATCGCTCGTCTTCGTGCAGCACTGAGGGGAGCGCAAAAATGACCAGGTAGTTCCCGTCGGTTTTGTCCAGAAATCCGCGCCAGTAATACCTGCCATAACCTGCAACTCCCTTCCCGAGCGATGGATGCGCATTGGTACCCTCTGCCAGAAGCGATGTGATACCCACGAAGAGAAACGATGAGTAATCAAAGCTGTTCCGGGTCGCGATCTTGAATGCTTGCTTCGGGGTCGGCGGCGGAGGCAGCGCTCCGGCACTTACCGCTCGGTAGTTGGGCATGATGCCCAGAATCCGCTTGGGTTGCCGCCGCGAAATGTCGATGGATGATTCCGATGATTCTTGTGCTTCAGCCTTCGACCCTTGGCTCTGTGTTTGGGCGGGGGGCGGTTCCTTCATATTGGAGCCATTTGTAGCCGGTTTCTCGGTTTGCTGGCCAATGCAGGCGGCGCACACCGCGACCAATAATCCACACAGAAGGACACAATTCCTACAAAAGCGGATAAACAAGGTTTTCCTCTCCTGCTTTGGATTAATGTCGCAGCCCTCGCGTTGCCCTCGCCTGACCTCGTTTCGTGAACGAGAATTCAGGCGAAGGAAGAGCGCGTACTTGCTGGTCACATTGATTGCTTACGCTGGGCGCCACAGACTAAGGCTGGAGGCCGCATTTGCCGCGCTCAATCCAGTGAAATTTCCCATTGGATTCAACCGTCCCAATCGAGATGGGCAGACCGACCAGATCCGGATGGGCGGCCGCTTCCAGATTGATTAGCCGCAGAGCGGCATTAACAGCTCCTTCTTCTTCCCACCCGGGGTGGCTTCTCACGTAGGATCTGATATGACCATTGACCCCGGCAAATACGTCGATCCGGTCGGAAGGAACACTGATGGCCTCCGGCTTCAAAACGCCGTCTTCAAGAATTGTCCCTCTCGTGAATACTGCCGGGCGTTGTTCCTGTTGTCCGGCAAATAAGACTTCGATGACCGGCTTTCCCTCGTAACGTTGTTTCAAGTAGGCGGGATCGGTTATCTCCAGAGCCTTTACGATCTCGGCCACCCTCGGAAGCGCCGTCGCAAGAAAATTGTCCGCCCGTTGCTTCAAATCTCCCGCACTCCGGCAAGCGGACTCTCCCAATTCGGACAAATCAAAGGCGGGATTCGCGTACCTGTACATACCGACCATGGCAAATGCACAATCGCTGGTCACGACCTGGATCTTGCATCTGTTTTCCGGCGGCGCGTAGCGATGCCGAACCAGCGAGTCTGCCGCAAGGATGATCCGGTGATTCCGGACATCCGTGATGGCAAGCACAGTGGTCGGCGAGCACTGCTGGGAAACCCAAAGCGGCACCGCCAGGGTCCCCAGCACATGCGCTGCAATACGCGTCAACGATTTTCTGTCTTTTCTCATTTCCCGCATGTCAAACAAGCGTCCGAGCCTCGATCGCCTGTTGTTCTCCGCCCATCAGGAAAGGATCAGAAGTGAAACCCAAGCTCCGCGGTCAGCGAGCGCGGGGTTACGTAATGCGTTCCGCTGAACGTTGAAAGGAAGTTGTACAGCGCGTACTTGTTGGTGATGTTGATTGCCGTGAATTGCAGGCTGACTTTATAGCGATCACCGCGGAACAGGTTGTCGTGTCCGACAGCCACGTCAAACAGGTTTCGCGGGGCGATCCGCGGAGGGTTGTGGTCATCATTCTCCGTGCCTGCCGCTGGAATCTTCACCAGGCTCGAGGTGAACTGCGAAGCCGCACAGCTATCCGGCAGAGCCACAGTCGGAGTGGCCCTCACCCCGTTGCAGGTTAGTCCCGCCTGAAACTCCTGGTCGGCGGTCAATCCACTGCCGGCAAGATCGACGATGCCGCTGTCGTCGGCGAACGGCACCGCGCCCGCGACCAGTCCGCTGTCGTAGCGCCAGTTGAATCCGGCCCAGGGGCCACGACTCCAGGGCTGATATTGGAAGTGGGTCGTCATGTTGAACTTCTCGTCGTGGTCGATGCGGAAGACGCCACCTCCGCCTGTTGGCGTCGCGCCGGCTCCTCCCAGCTGAGGTTCGAAGAAGCGGGCGGCCACGCTGGAGAAAACCGCGAGAGCCGAGAATCCGTGGAAGTTAGGAACGCTCACACGGCCCGCGAAGCCGGGGATCTTGGAGTTATGCCACTCGATCGGGAATGTGATCGGCGTGGCTCCCAGAACGCTGAAGTCGTAAGCGTTATGCGTGTATTTCCAGATGTACTCGCCGGAAAAGACAAGATATCGTCCAGCGGCCTGCTGGATTCCCGCGTGGAATTCGTTTCTCCATCCGGGACTGAACGGAGTCGGGCCCGAGCTAGCACAGCCCAGAAGCGGGTTCAGGACAGCGTTCCCACATCCGATACTGGCCAGCACCAGGTTTTCGTTGAAGGGAGTCTCCAGGATACGTGCGTAAGACGCGCGAAGAACCGTGTTGCTGCGCTTGATGTTGTAGGCGACACCCACACGAGGCTCGGCCTCGCGATGCGTGGTAAGCCCATTGTAGAAGTCGCCGCGCAGGCCCAGGTTCAAAGCCCAGTTGCCTTTGGTGATCGAGTCCTGAACAAAAAGGGCGAGCTCCTTTACATCTGTGCGGCCATGAAATGTGTATAGGCCGCCCTGACGCGTAAGGTCGTAGGGAAGCAGGTCGGTGCATGGCGAGTCGATCGCGACGTTATTGATCGGGTCGTAACACGGAAGGCCGTTTGCGTCGGTCAGCCCGGGTAGGAAAGTTGGATCCACGATTCCCAGGCCTGTATTTTCCCGAAGGAAGGTCTGCTCGTAGGTCACACCCGCCTTAAGGTTATGAATCCCTTTCACGTGGGAAATATTCGACCGAATGCCTGCGTTCGTCAGGGTCCTGTTTTGGTCTACAGTTTCAGTCTGAAGGTCCGGCGACAGATCGGCGAACGGGTTCGCGCTCGGATAGTAGTTGTAATTATCCCGCCGTACGAAGCCGCCCAAGGTGAATACGGTCGTTGTATTGATTAACCGCGTCCAGGACGGCGCTATGTTGAAGGTTTTGATCTGCGAACGCTGGTCCGCGGGTCCGACAACATTGCCGTTGGGATCGAGTCCGCCGTTATCGACGGTAACGCCGTTCCATGCGGTCGCGTTTTGAGCATCGAACGAATTCGGCGTCTGGAACCAGGAGCGGGTATAGCCAAAGTTCACATGAATCGAGTCAGCGGTTGATAACTGGTAATCCACGCGGTCAAAAAGATTCTCCTCGTTGCCCTTGTCATGCATCACGACAAACTCAGGAGGATCGAGAAACCTCCCACTGTTCAACGCGCTGGCCGAAATGAAGTTTCCCCAGTTCTGTCCTCCGTAAGCAAGATTGAAAGCTGCATTGGAAGTGCCGAACGATCCATAGGAAGCGGTTACGCTGCCATGCGGAGTCGTGACTCCCTGCCCGGACTGGGTTGTAACGTTGATGACCACGCTGGTCTTGTCGCCATATTCGGCGGGCGGGGCGCCCGAAATCACTTCCATTGATTGGATCGATTCCAGAGGAATCTGGTTGGAAAAGACCTTGCTTTGCTGGTCTGTGATCGGTTGGCCGTCCACCACGAAGGAATTTTCCGCATGGTCGCCCAGTCCGTGGAACAGGCCGTTGGAATCGGCTGCGATGCCGGGAGTCGAAAGCGTTACCAGTGAACTGACGGACGAAGACGCACTCTCCAGAGGGAGTTTGTCGAATAATTCCTTGTCGACGTCGGTGTGGAACGTAGGGTCATTCTCGATCAAATCCCCGCCCTTTTCCTCGACTGTGACTACTGTCTTTGAACCCGTGACCTGGAGCGCGATCGGAACCGTTACCGGCACCGAAGAACGGGGCTCGACATCCTGTACGTAGGGATTGAAGCCATCAGCCGATACGGTGAGATGGTAAGGATTGAAGGGAATATTCGTGATCTCGAATTTTCCGGCGCCGTCTGTGGTGGTAGAGCGGTCGAACCCGCTGACAGGATTGTGTATTTCCACTTTGGCATTTGGTACGACAGCACCCGTTGAGTCCGTGACCGTGCCGTTGACCGATCCGGAATTACCTACCGATTGAGCATTCGAACCGAGGACTGAAATCAAAACCAGGGTAGCTAAAAATGACACGCGATACTGGAGAGAAAAGTATGAAGATGCAGGCATGAAGCCCTCCTGAGAAATCGAACGGGAATAGAAAACTCGCCGGAATGAGCGGAGAGGCATCAATGCCTTGGCTCACACCGGAAACGAACTGAGTTGTGGGGATTCCCTAGAGGACTGGAGGACCGCGAATGCCGGCGTGAGAAAGATCAACCTGCGCGACCGCAACTACATCTTCGACGCGAAGCAGACCGATCGCTGCAAATGTGGGAGCGGCGTGCCCAGGGCCAACCGTTGGGCTGGTGCTGTGGGCGACAACGCAAATAGAGCAGGTAACGGAATCGGTCTGGTTCGGGTGGGTGTGAACGGACTCCACCGCAGCCGTCCACAACATCAGGGACAGGCACAGCCAAGCCGACCATTTCACCCAAGAACGCATCTGAGAACCGCGCCGTGAGATCTCAGGAAGCGCGAGACCAGCGTCTCGCACATTCCTGATTTGGAATTTGACTCCTTGGAGCTTATAACGGTTACCCGACCCAAAGCAATCAATATCAAGTTACTATAGGAACTGGGCCATCCCGGCCCGCCTATTCCACGCAGTCATAACAATTACGAGGCGAGCATGTCTGAACCGACGTACGAAGAGCTCAAAGCGAAACTGTCACAACTGGAAAAAGAAGTCGAAACCAAGAAGCGCAGCGGGGACCTGATCTTTAAGGTCGGAGAAAAGGGCGGGGTCAGCGTCTACGGGCTCGGCCGTTTCCCCGTAACTCTCTACTACGAGCAATGGAACCGCCTGCTCGGTGCCGCGGACGACATCAAGAGTTTCCTGGAAGAGAACAAGGCCAAGCTGAAGTTGAAAGAGTAGTTAGCGCACTGCCCGGTATATCTGCCGCACGCGCCACGACTAGTTCCCGCATGAGGGCGGCGTGAACGTGCCTTCCGCTGAATCGGCCGTTCCCAAATCCGCATTAGAATTTTCGTGAGGCGCCGGATTACTGGTTCTCGCGCTCAACAAATCAATCGGCGCACCGATGAACTTCCAGGAAGTTTGTCGGTCCCATGCTCCTCTGGAATCGCCGATTTTGCCAAACCGTATTTGTCGGCGCCCTCGTATCGACGATTCTTGTGCCGAAGCCGGCAGCCGCGCAGCAGCTCTCTGAGCAAGTCTCAGACCGCAAAGTCAATATTGTCTATTGGACTGTCCTCGGCACGGCGTCGGCCGCAGTCGCCTTCGATGCCTACACCACTGTCGCGTCCATCGGTCCGGGCAAGCGGTGCAATGTTGAGGTTGAGTCTCCCGCGCTCTA